>CBIHPU010000160.1:0-7583 GCA_966211935.1 uncultured bacterium
GACGCGTTTACAGTTACATATTTTCCGTCATACTTATAAAAAGAATTAACCGCATGTTTACTTTCCATCGAATAACAATACAGATCCTGCTCTGAAATTTTTCCCATTGGTGTGGAGAGGATAATATTTTTGTCTGACACAATAATATCCGCCCACTTGTATTCCATTTTAATGTCAGATACATTGCCGCCTGGATGAACGATGAATTCATATTTCATTTCGTTTTTTTCACTACAGGTGATCACCCAATCAATTTTTGGATAAACATTTTTATAAGTCAGACGGCGATAACTATTCACGCCGATAATTCCGTCCGGACAATGCGCGTAATAATAATTGAATTTTGAAGCAGTTGGAATTTCAGTTACAACGTTATTGCGATTAATACTTGCTCCGACCAGGTACATATCCACTCGCGCAAAATCAGTGGTGGGCTTGAAATCAGGAGTCGGATGTCCGCCTAACGCGGGATCATACTCATCCCTGTTGTGTTTTACAAAAACATAAGATATACCATTGTCAGTTATATAAAATTCCAAACCATGAACATCGGCTTTAAAGTGAACGTTATTTGCAGGTTCATTATTGTCAGTAATGATCTGACCTTTATTTGGAATAAAGGAAAGTGAATGGGAAGCAAATTTTTCCGGTTGCTGCGCAATTGAAATTTGCAATACCCCTGATAAAACCAGAAAGAATAGTATTGTTCTATTCATGTTAATAGTTTTAATAAAAATTGGAGGGGACAATCCGGCTGATCCGTTAACTAATTTAGAAAAAAAATTGATTAATCCCTAAAAACCGGCGCGTTTGAATTGTTTATTTTCCCGGTTTTCGATGAATGAATTAACATTGTAATTTTATGTCGTCTCCAGCGATTTCTAGTGGTAATTTATCGATTCATTCCTGTTTTCGGTAAAGCAGTTGGCATTAGTTTTTTGCCGGAAGCGCGACAAAAAATGTTGCACCTTCATTTAATTTTCCTTGCGCCCAAACTCTCCCCTGATGTTTTAATACAATGCGGTTAACTATCGCAAGACCCACTCCGGAGCCTTCAAATTCCTGTTGCGTGTGCAGGCGCTGAAAAACCTGGAACAGCTTATCGTAATACTTCATATCAAAGCCAACGCCATTGTCTTTTACATAATATACATTTTCATTTTCCTTTTGGTAAGATCCGATTTCAACAATAGGCGACTCACGCAGGTGAGAGAATTTGAGAGCGTTACTGATGAGATTGAAAAACACCTGGTGCAACAGGCTCCGGTCGCCATTAACAGGTAAAATGTCTTTAACTACAATTTTTGTTTTTGAATTCCACTGGCTCATTTTCAGTTCTTTGATCACCTCGCTGATTATTTGTGTCATATCAACCGTTGATTTGGAAAGTTCTTTTTTTCCCAGCCTCGAGAAAGTAAGCAGGTCGTCAATAAGCTGTGCCATAGATTGCGCGTTCTCGATAACTGAACCAATATATTGTTTTCCTTCATCGTCAAGTTTATTTCCGAATTTCTCTAAAAGAAGGGAAACAAAAAGGCTGATTGAGCGCAGTGGTACTCTCAAGTCGTGAGACACAGAATACGTAAATGCCTCCAGATCTTTGTTGGCAGATTCCAGCTCTGATATTTTTGCGCTCAGTTCAATATTCAGTTTTTCTATTTTTTCCTGTGCGTTCTTTCTTTCAGTAATATCAAGGTTAATGGCGATTGCGGAAACGGTTGTTTCATTTTTTTTTAGTGGCGCAAGTGAAGTAGAGAACCAACCGATACCACCATCAATCCGCTTGCCTTTTATTTCTATTACTTCGTTTGTGCTTTCATTAAATACTTTACTCAGTTTCTCTCTGAATATCTCTTTGTATTCAGGCAAAATAAATTCGTAGATGCTTTTGCCGATAACTTTTCCTTTTTGCTCGCTTGTTAGTTTGTTTTGAAATTCTATTTTACAATGCTTGTCTATTATTATGATAAGGGCCGGGGCATTCTCTGCCAGCGTTCTGTAGCGTTCTTCACTCGATTTTAATTCTTCTTCTGCTTTTACTCTTTTGGAAATATCTCTTACTATGCATTGATGTCCTTTAATATGTCCATTGTCACGCAATTGCATTACAGTTTGTTCAACCCATTTTATTTTTTTCTGTTTTGTAAGTATGGGGAATGAAAATAATGTTTCTCTTATTTTGTTTTTGAATTGATGCAAGTAGAAGTTGCTTACCGTAGCTTTCCAATTGGGCGCGATAATCTCCAGGTAATGCCTGCCTATCAGTTCTGCTGGGGTAAAGCCGGTAAGCTCCGAGCAGCGTTGATTTAAATAGGTGAAAAAACCGCTTGGATCTGTTGTGTACATTACATCTCCTGCCGTCTCTATCATAATTTTGTACTTCTGCTCAGTTTCCAGAACCTCGTTTTTAAGCAGTTTTTTTTCAGTGATGTCTACAAGAATTGTTCGGATTTTAACAGATCCTTTTTCACCGGAGAAAATTGCAGTGGTGGAAACAATTGTGTCGAGCGTAGTTCCGTTTTTCCTGATAAATCGAAGTTCAAATTCTTTAAGACCGTCTTTCTCCTTTAGTTTTTTAAAATTACTGTTGAAAAATTCTTTGCTCTTTTCATCCATGAATTGTGTTACATGCTTACCCAACATTTCCTCCCGTGTATAACCTAACCAGGTTAATTCAGTGTTGTTAACCCTGATAATTTTTCCATCTTCATCAAGACTATGGTATCCTGCCGGAGCATTGTTGTAGAGGTCCGCTAATTCAGCGGTTTGTTCCAAAACACGTTGCTCGAGTTCTTCATTTAATTTCTTAATTTTTTCCTGCGTTTGTATTTCCTGCGTAACATCTCTGAAACTGATTACGCGACCCGAATTATTGCTACCATTAATTAGCGGTTTTGTAAATCTTTCGTAATACCTTCCATCTTTAAATTTTAAACCGTCCATGCTTTCTGGCGGATGATCCGTTTTAAGTTGTTTAATTCGGGATATGAAAGTTTCCGGATCAAGTAATTGGGATGATACAAATTCAATCATTTGCTGATCGTCCTTTTCCTTAAGAATTTTTTCCGGAATCCTCCACATCTCAATGAACTTCTGATTATAACTTATCACCTTGTTCTCATTACTTATCACAAGTATCCCGTCGGCTGTTGATTCCAGTGTTGCCCGCGTCACGGCCAGTGAATGCTCAAGATCTGTCTTTGTTTTCTTTAATTGCTCAAGCAACTTGTTCCTTTCTTTTTCTGAAGCTTTTTTCATTGTAATGTCGCGAACCGCGACAATTCCCATTCTTTTTCCTTTGTATTCTATTGGCGCACTATGTACTTCTATCTCTATTTGTGATTTGTCTTTTTTCATTGCTGTCAGTTCCACAGCTTCGTCTAATCCGTCGCTTAAAACTTCTGTAACTTTTTTTTCACATTCAGGAACCGTAATGTTTTTCACATTCATCCCTTTAACTCCAATATCAGCATAGCCAAACATTTTTTTAAATGAATCATTTGTTTCAATGATTGTTCCATGATCGTGAATAGCAATTCCCTCAAAGGTGGCTTCTGCCAGCTTGCGAAATCTCTCTTCGCTTATTCTGAGTTCTTTTTCTCTTTTGATTCCTTCTACGGCAAGTACCAGGATGGCTATCATTTCCGCTACTGTGCCCGCGAAAATCTGCTCATCATATTTCCATTTGCGAAGCGGACCTACATGTTCAAAACAAATAATTCCAATGAGTTTGCCTCCAACGCGTATTGGCGCGTCTAACATAGATGTGATTTTATTCGGATGCAGGTATATTTCAGTGTATTCTGCCGTGCGTTCATCTCTCCGTGCGTCATCCGCGCTCAGAACTCTGTCTTTTAATAAGGCCGCAAAATATTTTGGGTAATTACTTGCTGAAAAATTTAATCCTGAGCTATGAGTATTCAGGCTTTTTTCAAATTGATCAACACAGGTAATACTATTTTTGTTTTCATCAAATATCCAGATTCCGACGCGCTCCACTTCCATCGCAACAGCAGATGTTTCCGTCATCTGATGGTAAGCGGATTGAAGATTGTCATTCTCATCCTGAAGTATAAATGTAAGCAACCTTAGCGCGTTATTTTGATTTGACAGGCGTGTCTTCCTCTGTGTGTTTAGTTTTTCCGCTTCTTCTCTTCTGATTATTTCTGTTTCAAGGTCACTTACAGCATTGTGGAGGGAAATTATGGTTTTGTAACTGAGGTTTACAACCAGGTAAATATAATACGCTCCAGCCATGAATAGAGCTCCGGAAAAAATTAAACGCCAGTTATGAATTTCGTTATATATAAGATAGATGTAGAAAACATAAGATGCGCAAATAAACAGCAGAAGTCCAATTAATAATTTCCAGGGCTTCTCTAATTCACGGTAACGCACTCTCTTCAGAATTTTACGGGTGCGTAAAATAGCCATCGCCACTAAGAATCCTCCCGCAGTTAAAAAAATCAGGGTAAAGAGCATAAGTTTGCTCATGAAAAATGCGATGTAATATTAAAGAGTAATACTTTTTAATAAAAAGTTAAGCCATGGCTCTTATGGTGGGATTTAAACGACCGCTAAATGAATTGTGTAAACAAATCTTCGCTAGCGAATGGAAGGATTAACTTAAGATACTGAGGTCGACGGACCAAGGGGGGATATAAGTCGGCGGAAAGAAATTATTGTTGATTACTTTTTTTTGGTTTGGATCCATTCCTCAAACTCACGGCGGGAATTCTTATAAGTAAAAACTGAAACCAGGACGTCAAAAGTTTTTGAATCCACACAACGGTCGTAGGCGAACTTTAAAAAATCCAGGCGGGAAGCATCATACTCAAACATCTGGCAAACTTCCTGAAGCTGGGTTGTGTTCATGCAATCTGTCTGCAAAACTTCTTTGGCAAAACGTAAGCGTGAGTCTTCCATACTTTTAAATCCAATAGATTCTACCGCTTCTTCAAATTCCTTATTGCCCATTGCTTCTACGCATTTCACCTCCTTCTGCTCAACGGTTTGAACCGTGTCTTTTTTTTCATCCGAAATTTCTTCTGGCGTCTTAAGTTCATTTGAGCTGAGAAATCTCATCCTGTACTTTTCATTCTTTTTCTCAATCACGTATGTAAACTCCCGGTTGTCTGTTTCTGTTCCCTCCCAGATGGTGTAAATTTTATCCTTTATGTCAGGAAAATTATTTTCAAATGCAATAACCGCCTCAAAAGTGCCACTGCTTAGTCCGCTTACTTTTACACTTGCTTCAGCTGACGAATTTTGTTTTACGCCGTTAAGAATCAGGAAGAATTTTTCACCGTCCGAACTAAGTACAATGAGGTCGATGTTTTTCTTTTGAGCGATGGAAAATGACGAGACCAGCAATAACAGGAGTGTGCAGAGTTGTAATTTCATTAGTGTTTTTATTAATACTTGCAAATGGAATGCCAATCAAAATTAGTTTATTTTTGCGTCTCAAAAAATTGCGCATATGCAGAACATACTTGTGATAGGGGCCGGTAAATCTACATCCTACCTTATTGATTATCTATTACAACACGCGGGAAAGGAAAACTGGCATATTACTGTTGCTGATATGGATGTAAATGCCGCCGCCGCACGCATTCATGGGCATCATAATGCTGAAGCAGTGGCTTTTAATGTGAAGAATGATACGGAACGTGAGAAATATATTTTGAACGCTGATCTTGTGATTTCCATGTTGCCTGCATCAATGCATGGGGAAGTTGCCCGGGATTGTGTGCGTTTAAAAAAGCATTTAGCTACTGCAAGTTATGTGAGTGCTGAAATGAAAGCACTACATGATGATGCAAGACAGAATGGAATAATTCTGATGAACGAAATTGGACTTGATCCTGGCATTGATCATGCATCTGCGATGAAAATCATAGACGAGATTCATGCTAACGGGGGACAGGTTGATGTGTTTAAATCCTATTGCGGAGGACTGGTTGCTCCTGAAAGTAATGATAATCCGTGGGGTTATAAATTTTCCTGGAATCCCCGCAATGTGATTCTTGCAGGACAAGGCACCGCCCAATATCTAAAGAACGAAGAGTTAAAGTTTATTCCTTACAACAGAATTTTTACTCAGACTGAAACTGTGAAGGTTGAAGG
This sequence comes from uncultured bacterium, assembly GCA_966211935.1. Taxonomy (GTDB): domain Bacteria; phylum Bacteroidota; class Bacteroidia; order B-17B0; family Aurantibacillaceae; genus AM-1111. The sequence continues at coordinate 6,127 of CBIHPU010000160.1, forward strand.
ATATGGTTCTTTTGATGGTTATGCAAACCGTGACTCAATTTCTTATCGTGAGCCTTATGGATTGCATCAGATCAGAACATTGTTGCGGGGAACATTGAGAATGCCCGGGTATTGCAGAGCCTGGAACGTTTTTGTGAAACTGGGGTTAGCAGATGATACCTGGCAATTGCCGGCGTGGAATGATATTTCCTGGCCGAAATTACTTCAGGCATTTCTTCCTGAAACAAAAAATGTAAAAGATACGCTTATAGATTTCGCGGAAATACGAAATGACACAGAAACAATTCAGAAGCTTGAATGGTTGGGAATTTTTGATGATGAAAATATTGTCAGGGTTTCAGGACTGTCACCCGCACAGGTTCTGCAATCGCTCCTTGAAAAAAAATGGGCGCTGAAACAACATGATAAAGACATGATAGTAATGCAGCATATTTTTGAGTATCTGCATAAAGGATCAGGAAACAGGAATTATATTACTTCGTCGCTTGTTGTTATTGGAAAAGATCAAACGCACACCGCGATGGCAAAAACTGTTGGACTTCCATTGGGGATTGTTTCAAGAATGATACTGCAGGGAAAGATCTCACAGAAAGGTGTAACTATACCAGTATCAGGTGAAATATATAATCCATTACTTGCTGAACTAGAACAGCACGGAGTAAAATTCGTAGAGCAGGGTAGTGGTCCCGAATGTTTTATTGGCTGATAATATAATAAAATCTGATTCCTGCAGATACTCAGTTTTCGATTAAGGCGCTGGACTAATTACCGGCTGCGTGCTGTCAACAGGAATCATATCCTCTCTGCATTGCGGACACTTTTCCGGACTTACTGATGTTCTGTCAGGATGCATTGGACAAGCATAATTTGTACACTTAATTTCTTTTGCAGTTCCTCCCGGAGCCGGTTCCCTGTCGCAACTAAAACTTATGCATGTAAATAATAATATGCAGAGAAATAATTTCAATGATGACATAATTTTACTCTTTCATCAAAGTTATTTACGTATGCACTTCACTTTGCTGATCTGAATCAGAAAGTACTACTCCGTTAAACATCCTTCTTCACACATTAAATCAGCTGAGCTGCGGATGCAAATCAAAGACTTAACGGATGTCATATCGTTTGCATGACATGCCTCACGTAATACTTTGACCGCACTCATGCAACACTCTGCTTTCTGCGTATAGTTTTGCCCTCAGAATATAATAAAAACGGACCCCGAATGAAAAAATGTTACTCCTTAATTGTACTGATTGTTTTCACATTTAACCTGAGCATCAGTAAACTTGTATCCCAGGTTCCAACATGCGGAACTGATGTTCCTTACTTTTATGTGGACCTTACCGGATATCCTGCAGCAACCTGGTTTTCTCCGGGACACGCACGCAACGGAAATTGTTGCGGTACCATTTCACCTGACAGATGCACCTCATTTGAAGTGGTGCTTGACACAG
>CBIHPU010000161.1:0-7566 GCA_966211935.1 uncultured bacterium
AACAACCGGTGGTTTCGCCGGAGCCTTTGGATCAACAAAATTCCAGGATTTAATTTTAAACGTTGTACGCCTGTTCAACTGATGCAACTTTTCTCTTACTTCAGGATCTTTCACCGCATTGATATTTTTATCGGAATATTTCAATTCGTCTTCACCAAATCCTTTTGCAATAATTCTGTCAGGGTTGATTCCTTTTTCCTTAACAAGATAGTTTACACAACTCTGCGCGCGTTTCTGCGCTAGATCTCTGTTGTACAAAGCTGGTCCACGTGAGTCGGTATGAGAACCCAATTGAATTTGTATCGTTGGATTACTGATCAGCAGATCATATAAATAATCTAATGAATCTTTCCCCTGCTGTGTTAGTTCCCATTTATCATACTCATATAAGATAGCAGGCAATCTGAACTCTACGTTATCCGGGTAGGGTTCAAGAATAAAATCTTGACGGTATTTATTGCACTCAACATTTACCGTACTGAAAATTCCGGTTTCAGGATTTGCAAGAAACTTTTTGCCGTCAGGCGATTTTGTATTCTCATCAGTTGCACAATTTGCTTTGTAATTCACTTCGCGCTCAACATTAGCAAAATAATATCCATTGCCATTTGTCTTCACAGGAAAATAAGTTCCGTTATCTCCCTGCAGGTAAATAATAGCGTTTGCCACAGGATCTCCGGTTCCTTTTTCCGTAACATTTCCTTCAATATAAAGCATACATGGAGGAAGGGCAAAACTGTAAATATCATCTCCTCCTTTACCGCCATCACGATTGGAAGTAAAATAGCCACGCTCTTTTTTTCCTTCGAAAATAATTCCAAAATCATCTTTAGAGGAATTCATCGGGTACTTTAAATTTTCCGGCTTCAAAAATTTTCCATTCTCCACTTTTGAAATAAACATGTCGAGTCCACCCATTCCTATATGTCCGTTAGATGAGAAGTACAATGACTTTCCGTCATCGTGCATATATGGATAAGCTTCAGTTGCGCCTGTGTTCACATCCGGACCAAGATTAACAGGAGTTCCCCACGTTTTCAATTTCGGATTGTATTCAACTTTCCAGATATCGTGGCCTCCATATCCTCCCGCCATATCAGATGCGAAATACAAAGTATTACCATCCGGCGAGAGGCATGGATGCCTGAAAGAAACTGTGTCCGATTCAAATTGGAGCGGCGACGGGTCACCCCAACCCCCCCCGCTCTTCCTGGCTACCCAGATGTTGCACGCCAGTACTTTGCCCTTCTCCTCGGAACAGTGTGTATAATAAATCAAATCTCCTTTTTTACTTACATACGCTGATGCGTCATTGTACTTTGAATTGATTGGTTCACCTAACGGAACAGGATCACTCCATTTTCCATTTTTTGCGAGCGTTGTTTCATAAATATCGGAGTGAAGGCGGCCCGTAATAATATCTGACGGGCCACCTGCTCCTTTGCTATTGGAAGAAATTAAAAGTCTTTAATATTTTTTTCGGTCACCGAACGCCGGCGAATAATCATTGTCAGAAGAATTAACGAAAGCAAGATTTTCAATCTTGTGCCGTGTTGGATTAGCAATCCAGTTTTTTGAGATCTCACAACTTATAATACCTCGTTCCGCTCTCGAATCAGATGGAACTTCAGCCTGGTACTTTTTGTACGCTTCTATTGCATCATCACAACGCATTAATCCGCGACGAATCTCACCCAAATAAAAATAAGCGATTGGATCAGAATATCCTGCCTTGATCGCTTTTGCATAATAAGTTTCAGCTGATTTTAAATCATTGATATGACGGAAACACTCAGCCATCAGAAATAACATCTGAGTTTTCTCAGCTGATTTCTCAGAAGACTTATACACCTTCGCGTACAGTTCTGCTGCCAGATGATAATCCTTATTCGTAAAATGCTCGTGAGCCTGCTTACGAATTTTATTCTGGGCATATAAAACTGTGAACCCGCCGAAAATCAGGGTGAAAGCGAGTATGGTGTTCTTAATCTTCATTTATTTATTTAGAATTCCTTCTATATTTTCCCGGCAAATGACAACCTATAACAAAAAGTAAAAAATCAGCTGATCATCTTTATCATAATAACACTTTGCGGTAACAGCATGGCCTTTTTCCTTTAACATTTTTACCTTTTTGCTATATACTTAAGAACACCAGGGGGTAACAAATACCGATTGAATTGAGAATCCAGTAATTAGAAATTTACTTACTAAAAATCTCGTTTTTTTGAGCTGAATAGAAGCTGGATCATACAAGTCAGTTATTTTGTTCGGACTTTTATCAGTTACAACATTGCTGTAAGAAATTCCATGTTGTACGGAATTTATTTCCAGTTTTGCTCTGCAGTACATTACCTCGTAACGTTCAAATTATCCAGGCACAAAAAAAGTCCGGCGTAAACCGGACCTTCTTAAAACAAAAAACAAACAGATATATATATTATTGAGAGTAAGAAACTCTTGCTTTGTGTCTCTGCCTGGAAAATAAATTCATGAACCAGTTAAAGATGGCGACAGAGCGCGATGGCTTTTTCACTTCGCAGCCGTTGTAACTAATGCATACGCGATCGTTATAATGCGAGATCTGATAATCAAAAATCTCATCATCAGACATACCGGCGAAATCTACTATTTCCAGTTTGCAATGCGCGCATAGCTTTCTCTTTCCGGCTTTTACAGCAGGATGCGAAATGTACTTTGTTGCTTTTACTTTATGTTTATTGTTATTCATGTTCCAATTAATTCCAGCAATGAAAATCAGCCAACAGATTGTGTAATCGTTTCCCCGCCGATTTGCATTTACTTTCCTAATAAAAAACTATCAGGAATAAAAAGAGCGTCGCGAGTATGATTTCAATTGCCTCCGGACTCTTCTTCACTATCTTTACAATCTTATCCATTTTATTTTCCTCCTTTCCGTGTTATACTTTCTTGATTATATAACACCCAACAGTAACACATATACCAATAACATGCCATATAATTATCGGTGAATTGTAACAACCGGTCGGTGTTAAATTGTTTTACGGAAAAATCCCGCAGAAGTGCAGGCAGAAAAGTACAACTGGTTTATTCCAACCGTAAATAAGTGATAAGATCGGTTGACGGAATTTCACCGGAAAAGCCAAGCTCACGAACCATTGTTATTATTTGCCCTCTGTGAAATGAGCTATGATTCATTACATGCATGATAATACCACTGTTTGCTGTTGTAAACTCAACACCCCCTGTGTTTTTGTAAGTGGTTACATCATTATAATAAGTGGAATCTTTACCTGATAAAAAATCTACAAAACCCTTACTGGTTTGTAACATTTTCTTAAGATCCGTTTTAGCATCAAACTCTTTGGATGGCCAGGAGATCAATGACTCATTATGAAGGCGTTTCAGCCAGATCGTTTCCGCGTCCCAGATATGAAATACTGTTTTTCTAATGGTAGGAAAACTACTTTTCATTTCAAGGTCCAGTTTTTCAGAGGGAAGAGAACCGATCAGATCAAGCACGCGGCTGTTTGCCCACAAATTATAAGAAGCATACTGAAAAACAAGTTCCTTAACGGAAGTTGCAGATTTGATATTATGCATGTTCAATTCTTAAAACGATCTGCGAAGTTGGCGCAATATGCAGTAAAGCCCGCACATTCTCACGAAGTGCATTAAACGAATCGCGCGAAACCTGAACAAATCTTTTTTCGCTGACAATATAATAGTATTCACCGCCATGACCAGTATAGGTGTTTGGTCCAAGCATTCTTACATTAGAGGTAATTTTTTCGTTTATCATCTGGGGACGGATAATTTTTTTTCCCCTCAGCATATCAATTGTAATACTGCGCACCTGTTTTCTGAACATCACCACCCTGAAATAAATATATAAGGCGGGAACTCCAAACCAGATTACGAGCACCTGCGCAAGCGGCTTGTTTACATTAAGCGCCACAAGAAAAACCAGTAGAATGAACAAAAGCGTGAAAGGTAAGATCCATAGTAAAGAACGTATCACCCATTTACGGGCAGCTCTTTTTTTAGTTTTCTGTAAAATTGAAAGTTCTACATCCGTTAACAGTGCTTCTTTATCATCCACAAAATCATTTGCGCCTGAGTGAATTGATTTTTCAGAAACCGGCTGAGTAGCATTATCAGTCTGACATAAAAAAATCACGCCGGTTGTGAGCGACTGATCGAGTTGCAATTCATTTCCACGATGAACAGAATCATAAGTTTTCCTGTCGACCGCGACCTTCTGGTCTCCAAACAAAAGATAGTAATATCGGTTTGCATTTTTACCGCGCTGGGTTCCCTGCATTTCGCGCATTTTATCTGTAACTATTCCCGTGATGCGTTTTTTTACTCCGGCCTTTAAGTCGCGGTTAAAGCGGGAAACGATGATCCAGCTAACAAACACCAATATTAAAACAAAGAATGCACTGAATACTCCGATAAAAATTCTTGCTGTATGATCCGCGTTACGGAAACCGAAACAATAAATTGCTGCAAAAAAAATCAATGTAAAAAGAAACATGCCGGCGAAAGAATTCAGCCTCAAAGTTTTTAAACGTTTTCTATCGTTTGCTTCTAATGGAATCTCTGTTTCTGAATAGCTCATCTCTCCTGATCAGTTTCCGAGGCCAGTACCTCGGCTAAATGAATAAATTTGATTTTCTTTCCCTGCTTCTTCGCGTAAGTCTCAAGATGCAATATACAGCTTGAATCGGTTGTAACCACATATTCCGCTTCAGTCGCCTCGGCATTTGAAATCTTATCAGACGCCATTCCTGATGCAATAGCAGCATTTTTCACAGAAAAGGTTCCTCCAAAACCGCAGCAAACGTCTGTATACTCCATTTCTACGAGACTGAGTCCCCTAACGTTACTTAATAAGAGCCGTGGCTCTGATTTTATTTTCAATTCACGTAAGGCGGAACAGGAATCGTGATAAGTTACTATTCCGTTAAAGGTGGCTCCCACGTCTGTAATCTTAAGAATATTGACGACGAAATCAGAAAATTCGAAAATGTTTTTGCGGAGACGATTATATTGATTATGAAGAATAGAATTAGTAAAAAGTTCGGGATAATAATTTTTCACCATTCCTACGCAGCTCGCGCTGGGTACAACTACATACCTGTCAGAAGAAAATTCTTTAATAAACTTTTCTCCAACTACTTTACATTCATCAAATAGTCCGGCGTTAAAAGCAGGCTGTCCGCAACAGGTTTGTTCAATATTATAATTTACTCCGCAACCAAGTTTCTCCAGCACTTTTATCATGGACTGTGCTACATTCGGATAAAACTGATCAACAAAACAGGGAACAAAAACTTCGACGATCATTGGGGGAATTATAAATTGGAAATTAAGCGTTCTGCGATGGAATTATAGATTTAGTTTTCGGAACTCTCAGTAAAAGCAGAAAACCAATAAAGAAAATAATAATCAAACTTAAAACAGAATTCCTTATACCCCCGGTTAGGTCTTCGATCAATCCGAAAGTGGTGGTTCCGATCGCAAGACCAATTTTTTCACTGACATCAAAGAAGCTGAAATAAGATGCATGGTCCTCTGTTTCCGGCAGCATTTTAGAATACGTTGAACGGGAAAGCGCCTGTATTCCGCCCATAACTAAACCTACGGTAGCGGCAGCAATATAAAACTGCACTGGAGTATAGACAAACAAATATACGCCAAGGCAAAGAAGAACCCATAATGATATTACAATTCCCAAAGTTTTAAGATTTCCAATCACGGACGATAGTTTTGAAATCAAAAATGACCCAGCAATTCCTAAAAACTGAATGAGCAGAATACTAACTATTAAATCTGAATCTTTTAAACCCCTGATCTCTTTCGCTGCGAATGGTACGGCCATTATCATTACCGTTTGCACTCCCATATTATACATGAAATAAGAAGTAAGAAATCTTTTTAAAATCAGGCGCTGCCGGATATCTCTGAAAACATTACGCAGCTCTTTAAACCCCTTAGAAAACATTTGTTTCGAACTTACAAGTGTGGAAGTTGTATTGGAATTTAATTTCGTAAGCGTGAATTGAGCGAAACCAACCCACCAGATTCCTACAAGCAGAAAACCATAACGTATTTGCATTCCGCCAATTTTGTTTAAGAGTAATATAATAATAAGCAGTAACGAACTACCGAGGTAACCCATTGCAAATCCTCTGGCGCTTACTTTATCCTGCTGATCCACGCTTGCAATTTCAGGGAGATAGGCGTTGTAAAAAACAAGACTTCCCCAATAACCAACACTTGCGAACATTAATGCCAGCATGCTTAAAACAACATAATCAGTATTGAAGAAAGTCAAAAGCAAACAACAGCCGCTTCCGAGAAAGCAAAAGAACCGAAGAAATGCTTTTTTATTGCCTGAATAGTCTGCAACACCTGATAAAAGCGGAGATGAGATAGCAACAATTATATAAGACAAGGATACTACGTAAGAATAAAACGCGGTGTTTATAAAATCAATTCCCATAAACCTTATAACACCGTTAAGTTCTTTTTGCGTTATACGTTCAAAAAAAATGGGAAAAATTGCAGAAGAAATAATTAGCGGATAAACCGAATTCGCCCAATCATAAAATGTCCAGGCGCGAATGGTTTTTGGGTCATTTTTAGCAAGCATAGGTACGAATTACTAATAATCTACGAATCTACGAATTACGAATAATCTACGAATTACGAATCTTGTGCGAAAATGTAAATGATGGGTAGATAAAACTCCGAAGAAATAAAAAGTAGAAAATTTCCAGACTCCGCGACTCAAAGACTCTCAGACTCCTCGACTCTATGACTCCGCTTTCACGCTTTCAGGAAGAAAAGTGAAAAATGTATCCGCGCGTAAACCTAAACGTAGAGTTTCCAGCGGAACGATATCATCGGGCGCGATGTTGCCCAGATTTACATTCGTACCGAAAAGCTTAATAAAATAAACCTGCTGAGATTTCTGAGGAGTTTCCCAAATAATATTCTCAAGTGGCACTTTGCTGGTAATTTTATTAATGAGCACAACGTGCGCCGCGCCATTACGATGATAAATTCCAACATTACCGCTCTCGCGCGCTTCAGCAATTACTTTTGTGGATCCTGCTTTCAATTCGGCAGTCATCAACTTTATCCATTTATTCGGATGAATGATTATTCCCTCTTCCTTAGATCCAACTTCCGATAATACGGTATAATTTTTAGCAAGAGTGCTTATGTACTCAAGCTTTTTCTCGTGAGGCAAATCAATTGATCCATCAGAAACTTCTGTTGTTTCAATTTTCAAACTATCCAGCAATCTTAAATAATCTTCAAATTTATTGCGAATAACAAAAGCTTCAAACAAAGTTCCTCCCAGATAAACTTTCAGTCCGTTTTTCTGGTATAACTTTATCTTTTCTTTCAGATTATTTGTAATGATTGATGAACCGAAACCCAGTTTAAGATAATCAGTAAACTGTCCGCCCATTTCAAGAAAATCCTCCGCTCCCCTCATGCTTAACCCTTTGTCCATTACCATGGTGCAGCCACTATTGCGGGGTTTAGCTGACCGTTCAGGAATGT
>CBIHPU010000162.1:0-7564 GCA_966211935.1 uncultured bacterium
GAAATGAACCAGTTCATGCTGTACTCCGCTTCAGTTTCTTTTTTTAATCTGTATAATGAAATATCGAGCCATTCGCCTTCAATAAAATTATTCTGCAGAAAATTTTTCAGTCGCTTATCATTCACTTCTGTCTGCTGACCATATGCTCCAGCCAATGTTTTTACAGGCGCGGCGAGATCGTTAGTGAGCGGATGAACTTCTTCTTCTATTGCACCCGCGGGTGAACTGTTTGTGATATGAATTACATGAAACGAAAGTTTCTGAAACAAACTGTCGTCTGAAAATTCTTTTTGCAGGTGATTAAGTAACTCATGAACAATTCCAGCTCCTGAATTATCGAAATATCCCCCGTCAACAAAATAGTATCTTCCGATTTTTCCGGCGGGACTTACATACGGGAATCTTGCTCCTAATACAATTGCATTACTCAGTTTCATCTCATACCTGCAATTTTTTTCCTTCGCGTTCAAACTGTCAACTTCATCAAGAATATCTATCCTGTCATTAAACACCGGATCAGAAATATCTATACTGCTGATAACGCCCGGATTTCCATTCTGCATGCAGGTGCTGTTGATGAAAAGTAATGGAAGATTGTAATCGTTTTTATTTTTAAGCGGTAGAACTGAAGAAAGATTAGCAGACAGATCCGGATAATTCTCTTGTTTCTGCGGCGGATTCTCCATGGAATATTCAAGCGCGGCGCTTCTGTCAAACATGGAACTTACAGGAAATATATGACGGAAATAATCCGGACCCAACATATGATTCAACGCAAACGATAAATAGTCGTTGGCACAATAAGCGCGCGCCGCACTTAAGAGATCACTTTTATTCTTGGCGGAAGTCAGCTGGGAGAAAAAAATTCCGTTTCCAAAACTGCCGCCCGAAGCGCCGCTGAGACAAAGCAAATGCTCCGAAAATTTTCCCTTGCTGGTATCCTGCAATTTTGCGAGCACAGATGACACCCAATATCCCGCCCTGCTTGCTCCTCCATCAGATAAAACTAAAAAAACCGGATATTTTTTATCCCCATTATTTTTGATCTCATCTTTTCTCTGATTCAGCCAGGAAGAAAAATATTCTTCCGCGTTCATGCGATCCTTATAAATTTCCCCGTTGCAATCTTCATTCTTGCCCAGTTTCACTTCATAAGGTTCTGAAAAATGACCGATAACAAAACCAAGCACCAAAATTCCGAGATGAAGATTAATTCGCGTCTTCACAGAAAATAAAGCAACCAGGTTTCCGAATCCAATCAGTACACCGAAACCAAGCAATACCAGTGGCCAGGTGCTTATGCCTCTTGCAAATGATAAATTGAAAATTGAATACAAATAAATTGCGATAGCGATGACTGAAATGGTATTGAACAGATAGAAAATAAAAGTTTCTCCTTCAAGTATTGGAAAGACCTTTCCGACTTTAATGAACTTATCGGAGCTTTCCAAAATCAACCTGCGCTTTTTTACAAAGCACGCGTAGAGGTGCTGCATGAGTAAGGCGGAAAAGAAAATGATCAGCGCTTTTGACTTGTAGTTCATGTCATCGTTCATTAGAAATAGCGGAGCGAAAATTAGGACAAGCGCAATCGGAATAAAATAGCGGTAACGGAAATAGCGCATCAGAAAATTTTGAAATTTTTCGCCATCGGTTATCATTTCAAAAAGGCGGTAATAGAAAATGGAAGCAAGAAGAAAATAAACGGCGGATCTGCTGCTGATAATATTTACTTCCGGCAATTGCAGGATGGCGAGTTCCATTACTGTGAAGCAAGTAAATCCAAGCAGGCGCGGAAAAAAATAATACAGCATAGAGGAAATGCGATGCTCAATAGATTTCTGATTTGTAACAAGACGCGCGCTGTACCAGGAAACGCTGCTCCAGAAGATCAATCCGATCATGAAAAACAGTGTAGACCATTTATTCTCGAGCATTGCCAGAAAAAGATCCTGTCCCTGCGGAACGATCCATGCTGCGTAAATAGCGAGTGTGATAAACGCGATGCCGGGAAAATAGAGCCAGATGCATTTCATGAAGCGGGAAATATTCCGTATCATGCTTTTAAGAGGAGGCTGTTGTGGCATAATTATAAATTGAAAATTATAAATTATAAATTAATACAGCAACGAGGAATCATAAATTAGAAATTATAAATGTAAAATTAAATGCAGCCTACCCTCGTTCCCAATTATCAAATTTATAATTTATAATTATTCCCCCTTAATAATGCCACATATCACTCTCAAAATTGAAGATCTCCTGTTTTATCTTTTCCGATTCCTGCAAAAATTCAGATCCCACCAGGTATTGATTAAGCGCTCTGTCATAAACATTACTCTCTTTGTAAATGAAAGATGAAAACATGCGTTTTAAAAACAGATCGTCAAAAGTAAGCGGGCGCACATCGTTATCCGGACTGATAACGTAATTGCCTGCAAGCACTGGCCGACATTCATTAAAATTGATCCAATACAATGGTATCATTAAGTCCTTCTCTTCATCATACCTAACGGGACAAATACCAATGATGCGCACATCCAAAACAGATCGCTTCGTATCAAAAAACCAATCTTCCTTAATGTAATATTGAATAATTGCTTCTGATCCTGTTGTATCATTAGCCGTTGTTCTTACTTCATGTTCGTTACCTTCATCATCAATTTCCATAAAAACAATTGAATCATTATTTATAAGCAAATTCTTTAAATCTTCAGAAGAAAGTTTTCTGCTGAAGTCATCATCATTCGCGCTGTATGCGGTAACAAGTCCGCTGAAGACAGCTTTGTTCAGAATATCAAACAAAGAAGAATATCGGTCAGTTGAATACGATGGATAATACAATTGAAGATTTAATTTTTCACGCAGGTCAATTGTCCGCCAGATTCGTTTGGACCAGCCAATGTCCGCTTGCCGCAACGGAGGCAAAGGAACGGGGCGTTTTACATATAGTATCGGTATTTGCGCATCAACGCATGTAAAGGCAAAGAACATTGCCAGAAACAGATATTTCATATGCCGGAATTTTAGCGTAGAAATTTTGCATGCGTAACTATATAATCCGTTCCCCGGCAAAAGATACAGTGCATGATGTACATCATTTCTTAATGGTCAACAATCGAAATGTTTACTTTTACAGAATGAAAAAAATTATTTGCGCATTTGTTGTTGTGTTGATGGTAATCTCATCCTGTAAAAAAGAATCAAAGCTTCCGCCAATACATGAAACAGTGGATCTGGATGGCAAACCGATCAATGATTCGTCCATTTTATATCCATCATCTTTTTTGTTGTCAGCAGCCGAACCGAATCCATCCGCGACAGATCTTGCAAAGCCGGTAATAATTGCTGTGCATGGTTATAGTGCAACCACTTTTGAATGGTGGGAGTTTCGTGATTATCTAAAAACAAAAACAGATTGTCATATTTCTGTTGTATTGCTCGGAGGTCACGGAAGAGATTATGAGAATTTCAGAGACGCTAAGTGGGAAGACTGGCAGCGCCCAATAATAGATGAGTATAATAAACTCCGCGGAATGGGTTATACCAAAATCAGTTTCGCGGCTTCTTCAACGGGTTGTCCGCTTGTTCTAAATATGATCCGCAACGAAAAAATTAATCCGGATGTTTTGAAACATGTTTTTTTCATTGATCCGATCATCAATTCATCAAACAAAATTCTTTCCGCTGTTTCTGTGGTCGGCGTTTTTTTAAAGTACACTACAGTAGATCTAGATCCGGGAGAAAATGGATATTGGTACAAGTACAGACCGGCAACATCTTTAAAACAATTAGAGAAACTTATTCGCGCCGAAAGAAAAGCTTTGGAAAAAGGTTACGATTTACCTTCGGGTGTAACATTGAAAGTTTATAAAGCTGAAAAAGACGGCGCCGCTGATCCGACAAGTGCGGTAATGATTGAAAAAGGAATTCAGGGAAGTGTTATTGAAATGATAAATTCTGATCTGCATGTTTTTACAAGATTGAAAGGAAGAATAAATTTCAGTCAGGAAGACGAGAACAGAAAGCAAAAAGCGTTTGAGGAAATGTATACAGCGTTATTTAATTAATACAATGAGAACAGGAAAATTTCTATTGATCATAATGCTGTCTGCAGGAATAATGAACGGGGGAAACTTTAGTTCCGGTGATACCACAATGAAAATTCATGCCGGCCTGTGCTTTCAGAAATTCGCCGGATTTTATTGGGTGAATGGAATTTCCGCTGAATATTCATCACAAAAAATTCTACAAAGAAAATTAGAGTTTGGTTTCAATTTTCTTTCGTCACGCATGGGGACAGCTCTTAAATCAAACGCGATTCCCTATTGGCAAACTGAATTGGTTTTCATTAAACGATTCAGAAAAGAAAAAATGCTGAAGCCACAAGCAAACATTAGCCTTGGTTATGCCTGGGCAAATTACGGTTCTGATAAATTCAGGAATATTACTGATAAGTCGGCGCTGCTAGCTTTGCAGGGAGGCGCCACAATGGATTTTAAGTTTCCGTTACGATTAGAATTACTTGGCGCATATAATATCATTTACGGAAACGGAATAAAAGGATTGGGACTTATCTATCCTTTTTACGCGCAGATGAAGATTCTTTATAAGATTTAAAAAGATGACCGTGAATCCAATTTCCCGCGGAGTACTCAGAGTATGCAAAGCGCAAGGTTTAATTTTATCAGCAAATACATATTAAGAACAGCGTCGCGATCATTGCGAGAAAAAACCGCGCTCTCCGCTATCTCCGCCTCTCCGCGTGAAATCCAACGTTGTGTCGTCGGTCGTCGACGTGAAAAATCCTGAATTTCTTGAAATGATATAAATTTATAATTCAGCAATCGGAGTGATTCCTCCTTTTACCACTTGTTCCTTCTGAACTAGAACTTTTGTACCGACAGGAAGAAAAATATCTACGCGGCTTCCGAATTTAATAAAGCCGAATTCTCCTGTTTGTTTTGCGTCATCACCTTCTTTAGAATAGATCACAATTCTTCTTGCAAGCGCTCCTGCAATCTGACGGAACAGAACTGAAACACCTTTTTCATGTTCAACAACTACTGTTGTCCGTTCGTTGTCTGTTGAAGATTTCGGATCCCACGCCACTAAATATTTTCCCGGATGGTACTTGACGTATTTCACTTTGCCGGAAACCGGATAACGATTAACGTGCACGTTGATAGGCGACATAAAGATGGAGATCTGCAGTCGCTTGTCTTTAAAATATTCGCTCTCTGTTGTTTCTTCAATCACAACAACTTTTCCGTCTGCAGGCGCAACTACAAGCTTATTGTCTGTGAACCATTTTCTGGCGGGATGCCTGAAAAACTGCAATACGATTATTAAAAGAGCGCCGCTTAAAATATATGCGAACCAATGTGCAAGCGGCTGTAAAGGAAAAAAATAATGAGCTATCAGAATAAGAATCGCGCTGAAAACAAGCGATATTAAAATAGTTGCGGTGCCTTCTTTGTGTATTGTCATCTCAACATTTATAATGATTAATCACCAAAATTTCTTTCTTTCTGTTTTCTGCGTTCGCGCATGTTCAAAATCTCTACAAACAATGAAAACGCTAGCGCTACATAAACATAATTTTTATTGACGTGGTATTGCATCGCCTTAATTTCTTCAGGTGTTTTTCCTTTAGTATCCATCATCACGTTAAAACCATCAGTAATTGCTTCAGCTGTCAACACTCCCCCTATTATTATAAGGAAAGCCAATGCAAGCATTTTTATTGACGGATTTCTATTTATAAAATCACTTACTATAGTTGAGAAAAAGATCATCAGGATCATGGAAATAACAACAGCGCTTACCATTATTAATATGTTACCCGATAATCCAACCGCCGTAAGAATTGAATCGAAAGAAAAAATAATATCGATGAGAACGATCTGTAAAACGATGTTGGAGAATGAAACTTTTTTTACCTGTGGTCCGCCGCCACCTTCATGACCGGATATCTTTTCAGCGATCTCTTTCCAGGTTTTAAACAGAAGAAAAATTCCTCCGCCAAACAATATCAATCCACGACCCGATACGCCGAACTTTGATCCTATTGTAAATATCGGCTCAGTTGCGTGAGCAATAATACTGATGGAGAAAAGCATGATGATACGGATGAGCAGCGCCAGGATAAGGCCAATTGTACGGCCACGTTTCTGTTGATTTCTCGGAAGCTTGTCCGCGGTTATTGAAATAAAAATAATGTTGTCGATTCCTAAAACAATCTCAAGAATTGATAGGGTGACGATACTGATTAAGCCCTGAAGTGTTAATAAATTAGCCCAATCATTAGCCCAACTATGCATAATAAAATCGCGTGTTTGCCCAAAGGTAAGTGTTTTTACGGTTTTAATAATTAATTTTTTTTCACTGAATTTCAAGCAGTTAATTTAGATTAACATATTTTTATAGTAGTTTGTATTGCATAGTACCAGTTAATAGATATATCTTTGCTTCGTCAATTAAGAGGTCATACATGGTAGCTTGGGGGTTGCGGGGAAGAAAAAAGTAAATGAAGCTCTTAATTGCTTAAAACCAAACTTTATAATAAAACAATAATGAAAAAAAGAATCGCAAGCCTCCTCCTCGCCGCGTTGTTAGGCACTACCATTTTATCCGCGCACAACGGACACGAAAAAAAATCTGTCAGCAATCCTGTAAAACACACAATTCAAAACCTGGTGCACTTGCCTGAACAATTCAAGCAGTTAGGTTTTGATGAGAAAGTGAAAGTGCTTTTTACAGTTAACAGCTTGGGTCAGGTTGAAAACGTTTTGTGCATCTGCGCTAACGCTGAACTTAAAACTTCTGTTGAAAATCAGTTTCAATGCATGCGTTTTGAAGAATCAAAAGAGAATACTCTCTACACTATTAATATCAGTTTCAAGGTACTTTAATCAAATTATAAACATGGTAAATTCAGAAAACACAAAGGCGCAAATGCGAAAAGGAGTGCTGGAGCTTTGCATCCTTTCCATTCTCAGCACCGGCGATCATTATCCAACAGAAATAATAGAAAAGCTGAAAGATACTAAGCTGGTGGTGGTGGAAGGAACGCTATATCCTCTTCTCACACGTCTAAAAAACATGGGACTTCTCACTTACAGATGGGAAGAATCAACAAGCGGTCCGCCAAGAAAATATTATCGTCTTACCGAAATAGGACAACAGTTTTTAAAAGAACTTCAGGTAAGCTGGCAGGAACTTGTTCAGGCGGTGAACAAGACAATAGAACAGAGTAAAAACATTAACCCCAACGACACAACTCCAATCGTATAACCAATTTACAACACAGCAATGAACAAGACAGTAACAATAAATATAAGCGGAATAATTTTTCATATTGAAGAAGACGCTTATGAAACATTAAGCCGTTACCTCTCAACTATAAAAAGTTATTTCAATACTTCAGAAGGAAGAGATGAGATAATGGCGGATATTGAATCAAGAATTGCAGAACTTTTGCAGCAAAAAATTTCTCCATCCAAACAGGTTGTAACAATGGCGGATGTAGATCACGTTGTGGGCATTATGGGTAAACCTGAAG
>CBIHPU010000163.1:0-7532 GCA_966211935.1 uncultured bacterium
TGTTAATCCTTCCGCGCCAAGCATTTTGATATAACCATAAGAAATAAGAAGTATAAGCGCGCTACCATAAGGTGCAGCGGAAACTGCTGTGATGGATTTATCTCCGCCGATTTTTACAACCGGATGTGAAGGCAGGAACGGAACAAGTTTTTCAACCACTCCGATAGGGCCCATTCCAGGACCACCACCACCATGTGGAATCGCAAATGTTTTGTGCAGATTAAGGTGACAAACATCCGCGCCGATATTACCCGGTGATGTAAGACCAACCTGCGCGTTCATATTCGCGCCGTCCATATAAACCAATCCGCCGTTATCGTGGATGATCTTTGTTATATCTGTTATCGCTTCTTCGTACACACCGTGTGTTGATGGATATGTTACCATCAGACAGGAAAGATTTTCTTTGTGCTGATCCGCTTTTGCTTTCAGATCTGCAACATCAATGTTCCCTTTTTCATCACACTTTACGATCACTATTTTCATTCCTGCCATTGCAGCGCTCGCCGGATTTGTTCCATGCGCTGAAGATGGGATCAAAGCAACTGTGCGGTGATCATGACCATTTGCAATATGATATGCGCGGATCACCATAAGTCCTGCGTACTCTCCTGATGCTCCTGAGTTAGGCTGCATGCTCATTTTTGCAAAACCAGTTATTTCAGAAAGATCCTTGTCAAGCGTAGCGATCATATCAGTAAAACCTTTTGCCTGCTCAAGCGGAACGAAGGGATGCATGTGTGCGAATTCCGGCCATGTTAGTGGAAGTAATTCGGAAACAGCATTCAGTTTCATTGTACAGCTTCCCAATGAGATCATGCTGTGTACAAGAGAAAGATCTTTATTCTCGAGCCGCTTAATATAACGCATCATTTCAGTTTCGCTGTGGAACGAAGAGAATACCGGGTGAGTCAGATATTCTGATTTACGTTTTGCAAATGAATTATTGATGGCGTTTTCTTTTTTGAATTTTACGTCAGAATTTTTTCCGGAGAAAATGCTGATAACGTCGTTCACATCCTGCGCGCTCGCTGTCTGATCCATTGAAATACCGACATGCTTGTCATCTATGCGGCGGAAGTTGATCCTTCTTTTGTCTGCGTCAGCGTGAATTTTCTTCGCGTCGCATTCAACCACGATTGTATCGAAATACAATTTAGTTTTCACTTTAAATCCTAGTAAAGTTAATTGCGCGGCGATAATAGCTGTGTTGGAATGTACTTCTTCCGCAATAGCTTTTATTCCTTCTGCCCCGTGATACACAGCGTACATACTTGCCATTATAGCAAGCAGCGCCTGAGCGGTACAGATATTTGATGTCGCTTTTTCTCTTTTAATGTGCTGCTCGCGTGTCTGCAGCGCCATACGGAACGCTGTGTTTCCCTCCGCGTCAATCGATACGCCGATAATTCTTCCAGGGATCAAACGTTTGTAATCTTCTTTGCAAGCGAAAAATGCCGCGTGTGGTCCGCCATAGCCGAGCGGAACACCAAAACGCTGTGAATTTCCAACAACGCAATCTGCGCCCCATTCGCCTGGAGGTGTCAGTAACGAAAGCGCAAGGAGATCAGAAGCCGCGCAGACCTGTATATCTCTTGCTTTTACTTTTTCTATGAATGCCCGGAAGTCCACCACTTCTCCGTTGATATCCGGATACTGCACCAGCGCTCCGAAGAATGAATCATCCAGTGTGATTTTTTCATGATCGCCAACAATTACTTCAATTCCTACGGGCACCGCGCGCGTTTTAATTACATCAATTGTTTGCGGGAAACAATTCTGACTGATAAAAAATTTATTTGAATTATTTTTTTGTTTGTCTTTGCTGCGGTTGCTGTAGAACATGAACATTGCTTCACCGGCTGCAGTCGCTTCATCAAGCAGTGACGCGTTCGCAACAGGTAGTCCGGTTAGATCGATTACCATTGTTTGAAAATTCAGCAGCGCCTCTAGTCGTCCCTGTGAAATTTCTGCCTGATATGGAGTGTAGGCAGTGTACCATCCTGGGTTTTCAAGAATGTTTCTTTGAACTACAGCTGGTAAAATATTGTTGTAATATCCGAGTCCTATGGAGCTTCTGTAAACCGTATTCTTTGCAGCAATGCCACGAAGATGTTGCAGGTACTGGTATTCGCTCATTGCGGGCTCAATGTTCAATGGTTTTTTCAGTCGTATATTGGCGGGCACAGTCTGATCGATCAGCTCGTCAACGGATTTTACTCCGATTTTATTCAGCATCTCTGCCACCTCCTCGTTCCGGGGTCCGTTGTGGCGGTTTACAAATTTGTCAAAGCTCATAATGTAATTGATTTTTTTTCGAGAGATCAAATGTAGCAAAAACCTGAATGGAGAGCTCTGTTTTAGAGCTAAATTCACAGGTTAAATAGACGAAAATCTGTTAATGAAATGTTAGTAAAACTACAGGTGTTTTTTAAAGAGATTTTGTAATTGTTATGATGGTTTTCGGTCTTTTTTTCCTGTCGTTTGACAGAATCAATATTTCAGGTACTTTTGAGTGATGAAGTGTTTTCTGCCGGCGATATTTTTTGTATTTCTTTCACTCTCTTCCTTTTCACAGGTCAAAGACACTATTTTTTATATGAACGGAAACATTGTGGCCGGAAATATTATTGACACTCTATTGGGAGCCGTTACTTTTAAGGATCCTGCTGATACAACAAAAAAAGTTCACATCGAGGACCAGGCGATTTTTGCCGTTAAATACCGGAGTGGACAGTTAAAATATTATTACACACAGGATACTACAATAGGAAACTGGTTTACGCGTGATGAGATGTGGTTCTTTATGCAGGGTGAACGCGACGCCAGAAAAAATTATAAATCGCCCGTTGCTTTTATTGGTGGTATGGTTACTGGCATTGCCGCAGGAGCAACCGGCGGATTGTGGGCACCCGCTGTTCCTTTTGCGTATATGGGCGTTACCGAGCTGACAAAGATCCGCATCAAACATAAATGGGTTTCTGGTCCTTATCTCCTGTCTGAAGATGCCTACATTCTTGGTTTTCAGAGGGAGGCGCTTACCAAACGTAGAATTGCAATTCTTAAAGGTGGAGGTATCGGTCTGGCAATAGGATTCTCAGCTTTCTTTCTTTATCTCGACAAAGGTGATTGGGTATGGAAGAAATAATAATTTCCACACGAGAAATTTCCCGCTTCACATTTTTTTCTCCCCCATCGGGAATTTTTTGAGTCATTTGTAGAACCAATCTGCTGTTATACAGAAGCAGGATCTGTTGGCACAGCTTTTTCTATCAGATATTCAGAAGAGTTTTAAAAAAGAAAAAAGAACAGGAAATAAGACAAAAGAAATTTGCGACCTGGATTATTAAAACCAACGGGGTGCTCGGGAGGAGCTTAAAGAAGACCCGATTATTAGCCGCAAGTAGGGGTGCTCACAGTAGCTTAAAGTAAACCTGAAGATACGGCAGAAAAGATAAGCCGCCATTGTGCGGCTTTTTTATTTTTATTTTTTCAGCGTTTGTTTCACATTGAGAATGAAATTTTTTTTCCCGACCTCAATTAATTGAAATACAAATTCTTTTTTAGCGGCACGGTTTTCCCTACTCATTTTATTCTGATTTGGTCAGAGAATGTTTTTATTAATTAAAATTAAGAAGAATGGATGTAGCAGTAACAAGGCCTAAATTCCGTCTGGTTGATGGAATTGTGGGCGGCTTTCTCGCGGGCCTGGTAATGGCGGCAGTAATGATGCTGGGAAGCTTGTTGGTTGGAAAAAGTGCATTGTATCCGGTCGCATTGATAGGTCACGCTTTTATGGCTTTCACTCCAGCGCCGGTTATGAGTGGTGAAATAATTATCAGGGGACTTCTCTTTCATGTAGCAACAAGTATGGTGGTTGGAGCGGTCTTCGCTGCAATCGTTAGTTTGTTTCCGCGTGTTAAAAACCTTTGGTTCTGGGGCGCGCTATTTGGCGTGGCCGTGTGGGGAGTAACTCAGCTCGGAGTATTACGTTCTTTTAATCCTACAATGAATGAGAACGTGAACCAGGTAATTCTGGTTTTCGCGCACTTTGTATTTGGAGCAATTCTCGGTGCATATATTGAATCGAGATATAAAAGGGACCTGATGTTGGATGAAAAACGAAGGAAAGAAGCACCTTATAAAACGGTTTACAGAAGAGAGGAAAAAGTTGTTTATGAAAAAAGAGAAGAACCGGAAGAGGTTATTCCATAGTTTATGACTGAAAAAAAATAAATGAATCGGGCTGTTGTTAATGATGGCCCTTTTTTATGCCTGAAAATTTATTGTAATTCTTATTCTGGAAGATGTGTTTCATTTCCGGAAGAAAAATAGTGATTGAATTTGCTATGTTATTGATACAGAGTTTGCGTTTTGATGGCATGGTTTTGAAGATAGATATAGTAACAGAGATATTTTGAGGGGTGCCTTCGGGCTGAGATCACACCCTTGGAACCTGATCCGGGTAATGCCGGCGCAGGGAACAAAATATTTCAGGGGGCTATCGAAAGGTGGCCCTCTTTTTTTTGCTGCTATCGCTCACACCTGATTTCTGTCATGCTGCTTAATGTCGATCGTCAATGTTTCCGCGCCTTTGTTGACGTACTTTTGTTTTGTCCCGGTACGGGTGAAAACCTGATCGGGCGCACGTTGAAAGAGTGCTGTTCGCAGCCTCTTCACGCGAAGGCGGGGTAACACCTCGCCTTCTTTTTTTAGATTCTTTCTCACAATTACTGATGATGATTGTCAGCGGCGTTTTATAACAACACGCGTAATTTTGAAAGATCATAAACTGTAAATAAAATGATGACATCAATAGAAAATCTGCACGATGCGATAGGGATGCTTGCATACGCGGTTGCTTTTGCCGATGGTAAAGTGCAACAGGAAGAAATAAAAAAATGGGAAGCAATTGTGGCAGCGGAACTTCGCATGAAGGACATGCATTTCGATATTTCAGATATTTCTTTCCGCCTTATGGCGCGGGATAAAATTGATGTAAAAACAGTTTATGACTGGGCAATGAAAGAGATTCATACCAATAGTCATTATTTGAGTCCTGAACTGAAAGACACATTTTTAAAAGTAATGGAGAAGATGGCGAAAGCGTATCCTCCAGTTACAATAGACGAACACAACCTGATCGAAAAATTCAAAGAAGACATGGAGAAGGTTCATGGTGATCCCGTATTTTATGGACAGCTTGTTTAAGCATTAAATCGTCATAATTTTTTTCACGCAGTTTTTTAAAAGATTCTGCGTCGGATAAATTTAACATTAGTATTCCACAGCAGAAAATTGTAAATAAAAAACCCGCTCTTTATCGAGAGCGGGTTTTCTTCATGTTCTTCCTGTTATCGGGTCAGCATAAAAAATCCATTACTATTAATTTCTTTTTCATCCAATGTTGTTCCTTTCAGGAAATAATAATACGTTCCGTCAGGGCTACCGTTGCCATCCCAATGGCCATTGATTCCTTCAAACTCATACAACTTGGATCCCCAGCGGTTGAATATTTCAACCTTCAGTGTTTTCATTCCCTCCGAATAAATTGTAAACAGATCATTGATACCATCGGCGTTTGGAGTGAAGATATTGGGAACAGTGATTGTTCCTTCCGGATTAACAGTAATTGTTGTGTAAACTGTATCACTGCATTGTCCAATGCCAATGAGCTGCACAACATAAGTTCCAGGCGCAGTATAAGTGTTCGATGGATTGGTTACTATAGAAGTGTCGCCATTTCCAAATGTCCAAATGAAACCAGTAAATCCATTGGTGCTTGTGTTATTGTATGTTACAGTTAAAGGCGCTGTTCCGCTTGTGGGGTTTGCAACGAACGAAGCTGATGGATTTGGACCCTGAACAATTACAACAGAGTCTATTGTAGCACATCCATTCGTTGGGTCAATTACAGTTAATACATATGTTCCCGCAGTTGCTGTGCTTCCGGCGTTTTGGTTTGTTGAGGTAAATGCATTTGGTCCGGTCCAGCTATACGAATAATTCAAGTTGCCGTTGGCAGAAAGTGTGCTTGTTGCGTTTGCACAATTCAGTGTGTCTGCAGTTGCAGTTACAGTTATTGCAGGAGGTGTATTGTTGGCTGCAATGGTAATGGTCTGTATTGCGATACATCCATTTGCCGGATCAGTAACGGTTAATGTAAATGTTCCGGCTGTTGATGTTGAAACAGGATTTCCTGTGATAGGTCCAGATGCATCTGTCCAAGCCAGCGTAGTACCTGGTGTACTGCTGCTTCCTGTAAGTGTAACTGCTGGAGCAACGCAGGTAATGTTGTTGGCCGAAGTTACGATCGAGGCATTTGGAGCAAGCGTATCAAGAGAAACAGTTACACTGGCTGTGGCAGAACAGCCGTTAGAAGGATCAGTTACTGTAAGCACATATGTTCCTGAATCGCTTACTGTTGGCGTAGCAGCGCCCGAAATGAATCCGTTTGGTCCGCTCCACGAATAGGTAACACCGTTTGTTGTTGATGATCCGTTAAGTGTTACTGAAGTTGTTGAACAGTTTATTGATTGGACCGTTCCAGCGTTTACATTTGGCAATCCGCTTCCTCCCAGAATATTTACACTATCAACAGAAACACAGCCTGTTTGCGGATTGGTTACGGTTAATGTATAAACTCCGCTTGCAGAAACACTAACGCTCTGCAATGCAGAAGAAAAACCAGATGGCCCATTCCAGGAATAAGTTGCACCCGCCGTTGAAGAACTACCGATTAACGTTACCGAAGTAACAGAACAAGTTAATGTATCATCGGTTCCTGCATTGGCGCCAGGAGCTTGTGTGCTGTCACTAACAACTACAATATCCGTTGCTACGCAATTATTCGAAGTGTCTGTAACAGTTAATGTATATGATCCGGCTTGTAATACTGTAACACTTGTTGTTGTTGCGGTAAATCCTCCCGGACCACTCCAGACAAAATTGGTATTCGCAGTAGTAGTTGTTCCGTTTAAAGTTGCTGTACTGTTAAGGCAGTTAATGGTCTGATCTGTTCCTGCGGATACATTCGGTAAATTTGAATCAGGAATAACATTTACCGTATCATTATTTGTACATCCGTTTGCCGTATCAGAAACAGTTAAAATATATTGACCGGTTGTGCTGACAACAGCTGTATCACTTGTTGCACCGCTTACTATTCCGCTTCCGCTCCAATTGAACGTTACCCCGGATGTTGATGATGATCCAATAAGATTTAGTGTAGTGGTTGAACAGGTGAAGTTCACGTCCGGTCCTGCATTCACATTTGGTTGTGTCGTATTTGAAGTAACAACTATTGAATCAGTTGAAGAACATCCATTGTTTGTGTCCGTAACATTCACCGTATAGGTTCCACTTGTATTTACGTCAACTGAGTCTGAGTTTGTGACTGACACAATTCCACTGCCACTCCAGTTATATTGAGCGCCTGTTGAACCAGTACTTGCGCTGATGGTAACTGTAGTTGTAGCGCAGGTTAATTGTTGAGCTGCAGACATTGTGATTACCGGAGCCGCAGTGTCAAC
>CBIHPU010000164.1:0-7527 GCA_966211935.1 uncultured bacterium
GTATTTTCTTATCGGAAAAAGAATCACTACTAAATTTTAAATTATTTAATAAAAGTTTAAAAGATAACGATTTTGCCATCTGCCCAATAAAAGCAGCATAATGAGGGGTGTAACCAGTAAACAATTCATCTCCTCCCTGTCCGTCCAGCAAAACTTTGATTTCGTTCTCTTTTGCTGCTTTCATTACCGCAAACTGCGCATAGGTACTGCTGCTCCAGAGCGGAAGATCCTGCCCGTAAACCAGGTCGTCAAGATCCTTCCACAAATCCTGCGCGGTTGGTTCTGTTGTGATCCATTTACCACCGCGGTTTACAACTTCTTTAGCCCATTGCGACTCATCAATTTCACTTCCCGGAAAAACAGCCGTGAAAAAAAACGGATCTTCCTTCTGCGCGCATAATTGCTGCATTATACCACCAATTACTGAACTGTCAATTCCTCCGCTTAAACACGATCCGACTTTTACATCTGATCGCATTCTGAGTTTTACCGCGTTGAAAACAAGTTCTGCTGTTTCATCGCAATATAGTTTGAATTTTTTCTCATCAAAATCTTCAAACGCGGTGTTCTCACGCAAACTGTAATATTCTTCTTCAACAACATTATTATCGTTTAGATTCAAGCGCAAAAACTTCCCGGGAAAAAGCTCCGTAACGTTTTTAAAAAATCCGTGCGGGGAATATTCCATTTCATTGTGTACAAAGAAATCATATACTGCCTGATCGTTAACGGCGGTTGTAATAAAAGGTAAATCAACCAGCGCTTTTATCTCGGATGCAAATGCAAAATCAGTGCGACTGTGGTAATAATAAAACGGCTTTACACCAAAGCGATCACGCGAAGCGAAGAGCTCGTTTTTGCTCTCATCCATAATGACAAAACTCCACATCCCGTTAAAACGATTCAAACATTCACTGCCCCATTCTTTATACGCGTTTATCAAAACTTCAGTATCGGAGGAAGATCTGAAAACATACCCTTTCGTTTTCAGCTCTTCCCGCAGCTCAATGTAATTGTAAATCTCTCCGTTGAAAATGATGTGAATCTTTCCGCTCTCATCACTCATTGGCTGATGTCCTCTCGGCGATAAATCAAGAATGGATAAGCGGCGATGACAAAAACCCAGATTATAACCGGAATGCGATTCAGTAAGAACTTCAGGAGAAGAATAAGGAAGATTACTTTGTTTTACGTTCTCAGGTGTATCCCGTCCTGAAAAAAAGTGAACCGTTTTGTTTTTCCATAACGAAAAGCCTTCGTCATCAGGTCCGCGATGACGCAAAGTTCTGGTCATACGCAACAGGTTTGCGGCCACATTTATTTTTTGTGGATCCAGAGTGAATATTCCTGCTATTCCGCACATTTAATTATTAACTCCGCCTATAACGCTCACTGAACATTATTGATTTTTATATTGAGAGAAAAATTTGTTTTCGGCGACTGGGGAAAATCAGGGTAAAATGATTTAACCGGGTAGGGATAATAGATTGCGCAAAGGGTATTGTTAACGCTGTACAAATGCCTGTGTTCTTCCGGCGGCAGTCCATCAAGAATTCCCAACAAAACCTCCCACCTGGTTGTTTCGGTACTCTCTCCGTAATCATGCCATACTACAATTGACTTTTCATCTCTTCGTAATTTAAAACAACTCTCTGTATCCTTTTTTACCGCGTCATAACGATGATCGCCGTCTATAAAGATCACATCGCATTTATTGTGATAAGGAGAAAAATCAAATTCAAGTGAATCACCTTCCAGGTGTTCTATGTTCTTTTTCCCTTTTGAAAAAAAACCATGCAGCCGTATATATTGTTCTTCCCAGCCTTTCTCTTTCATTTGTTTTTCGGAAAGATTCAGAGTAAAAACTTTTTCGGCTATGCCTGCAACATTGGAAGCGCTCTCTCCTCTCCATGTGCCGATCTCAAAATAGGTGCAACTACCAAATTTCTCCGTAAGAATTTTAAGCAGCATATAATCTGTGGGAAGCGAGCCACCCCCGAGAAATGTATATGGATCAACAGTGAATTCAGTTTTAGAGGTAAGCGAAGTAAGATCTATTTTTGGCAAGCCTTTATCCAAACCATACTTTTCAATTACTCTTCCCTGATTGACTTCCTGGTCCTCTAAAAGCAGATTGATAAGATACGGCTTGCGCATCAGCAAAGTTGATCCCTTGATGAGTTTGGAAATTTTGCTCATTGCATCAAAGTTAACTATTCTGTCCGGGAATCTCTTTTCCTTTTCGCTTTAATTCCCTGCGGATAAAATCCAGATCAGACGCGCCCGGCAAAAAATCGGAGAGGGACAAATCCGCATCGCGGCGAAAAATTAAAAGTGCGCAGATAAAATTACCTAAGTAAGATAAAGACGTTACCATTGCCAAATGATGCATCGTGAATTCATCATACACAAAATAAATCACAGAAAGTCCCAGGGCAGTAAAAGCAAGTCCCGTAATTATGCAGTAGAGATTTTTTATAAAATTTCCGGTGCCTGAAAAGTGATGACCGAGAATAAGATAACCGGAATACAAAACCAACCCGGGAGCCAGGTACAAAAGCACATGGTGTATGCCGTTAAAGTCGTCTCCGAACAACCATGTAAAAAAACTATCCGGCAAAAGCGCCATTATTACTGCTGCGAGCATGCAGAAAACTAAATTGATCTTCAACAGCACAAGCGAAATTCTCTCAGCGTAGTCCTTCTTTTCCGTATTACTGATCTTGCCATACTGAACACTTGCAATACTGTTTGAAATGATCCAGACAGATTCGCCTATCTGCACCGCGTTGGAAAATACACCGAGCAGCCTGTTGTTCATGAGGAAAAAGCTGAGACGCTGATTCAGGTATTGCAGTGTGTGCCCTGAAATATTAATAAAACCAAATCCAAAAGCTGAGCCAAGAAATTTCCGCAATGATATTTTTCCTCCTGAATTATCCAGGTTGATGATAAATAAAAACCCGATCAATGCTGAAAGTCCCCACGCTATTGCAAGCGCCCAGATATAGTCTATGGTGTGTGGACCGGTCAGCGAAATAAAATACCGGAGAGAAAAAAATAATAATACAGTTTGCAATAACAAAATAACATTCAACTTAAAAAACTGCATTTTTCCGGCTAAAATATTTTGATGAATGGCGATGCAGGAATTTAAAAAAGAAAGAACGCTGAGGTAAATAAATTCATTGGAATCAATCTGTCCTGCAAGCATAAAGAAGTACATTACGACAACAGATGTAACCGCGCTCCAGAGATACGTAGGAACAAGAATGTTGGTTATGCGATGGCGCGCCAAGAGATATACCAGGGGCGGCCCGCCAAGAAAATCACAGAAAATAAGCGCGTTGGCTATAATGGCAATGTATTTTGCGCAGATGCCTTTTCCCTCGGTACCAAGCTCCTGCGACAGCACAACAATTACAAGAAAATTCAGTACAGCACTTACAATACGAACCAAAAAAGTAAATATGATGGGTCTGAGCATTAACCGCCAATTGAATTATATACTTCATCAAAACGCCGCGCTATAACAGCCGCGCTGAAATTTTCGACGGCGAAGTTTCGGATATAAGCGGTGCTGAATTTATCCTTTTGCTCAATGAATTTTTTCATCGATTCAAACAATTTATCCGCTGAAGGCGGTGAAAACAATATTCCGTTCTTCTCATTCACATATTCGTTTATTCCTCCAACATCAGAACTGATTACCGGAATTCCGCAGCTCATTGCTTCAAGAATTACCACGGGCAGATTCTCATAATTACTGTTCAAAACCAACGCGTCCGCGCGATGAAAAAGAGCAAGCAATTTTTCTCCCTGCGGACAAAACACAAATTCAATCTTATCTGCAAGGGCGGTGTTTCGCTCAGCATACTTTTGCAATTCCTTAATGTTCTCTCCATCACCGGCCATTATTAAATGTGTTTCGCCTATTTCATTATTCACCCTTGCGAAAGCATCAATTATGCTCTTTGGATTTTTCTGTCGTTCATCAAATGATGAAAGATGAAGAAACGTCAGCGGTCTCTTCTCTTTGTTTTTTGCCGGAATAAAAAAATCAGTGTCCACGACATTTGGAACGGGTTTGTAATTTGCAATTAAGCCGTTACTGCGCATCGCTTTTGCCAGATGGAGGGTTACAGGACAAATTACAGCAGCATTTTTTATAATCTTTTTTGTAAACCATCTTTTTAAGAAGCCCTTATAACTTCCGTCTTCAGGTAAGTATCCTGTCCAGTGTTCTGTTATTACTAAAGGAACATTGTATTTTTTTGAAATACGCCGAGCGAAAATTCCAGCCGGAAAAACAACATTCAGATGAATGAAATCCGGCTTGCCCCATTCACTGATGATCTGCTCAATAGTTTCATCGTACAGTTTTCTCAAACGAAAAAACTTCTGATAACCAGACAATCCGCGTTTGTCGTAAAAGCGGATATACTCTGTAAAATTACCCTCATGCTTATAAGTATCCGTCGATTTATTTTCGGTTCCGGTGCAGTAAACCACACACACATCATGCAGTCGCGATATTGCCTGCGCGTGGCGCTGAACAAAAATTCCGTGCGTTGGTAAATGCGGTACAGGATACCAGCTGCTGATAAATAATATTTTCTTTTTACTGCTCAAAAAGAGACGGGTTACATGTGAATGCAAAACGGGTTCGGCTGTTTTTTATTGCCCGGAAAATCCACTGAAATACATTCACCGTAATGTAATTCGCATTGGAACAAGTATACCATTATTTTTTCAGATGGAAGAAGTGAAAAGAATGAAAAAGCTGACAACTCAGCGCAGCTTTTTGAATCCGAGACGCACAGAATTTCCGATCACCATTACATCGCTGAAAGCCATAAAGGCGGCGCCCCACATTGGATTCAGAAAACCCATGGCGGCAAGAGGAATAGCAACAATGTTATAACAGAAGGCCCAGAAAAGATTCTGCTTAATGGTGCGAAGCGTGTGTTTTCCGAGAAGGTGCGCCTCCGCAATTTTTGACATGGTATTATTCAGAATAATAACGTTCGCGCTTTGAATGGCGATATCGCTCGCGTTTCCGAATGAAATTCCTGCATGAGCTGAAGTAAGTGACGGTGCATCATTTATTCCATCCCCAACCATCACGACATAACCCTGCTTTTTAAATTCGTCAATCAATTCAAGTTTCTGATGCGGCAGCAGGGACGCGTAATATTTCTGAATTCCGGTTTGTTCTGCTACGCGTTTGCACTTTTCTTCAGTATCTCCGCTCAGAATTACCGAACTGATTCCTTCCGTACTCAAATATTCAATTAGCTCTTTGCTTCCTTCCTTTACATCATCTTCAATAGAAAGCGCTGCAATAAGTTTTTTATTTTTTACGAGATAAAGATTTGCGCCGGTAGGATCTACATCTGCGGGAAGAATTCTTTCTGATCCAAGATAATATTCATCATTTCCCGCTTTCGCGTTAATGCCTACGCCTTTGATCTCATCAATACTTTCAAAATCTTCAATGTTCTGATCATGATCTTTTAAAAGTTCAGCAACTGATTTGGCAAGCGGATGTGCCGAATGCATTTCAAGCTGGCGGATCAGTGATTTTACCTGTGGCTCTGAGTAATCATTAGAAAATATCTCCAGTCCGCGCATTCTGAATTTACCTGTTGTAAGTGTTCCGGTTTTATCAAATAAAAACTGTTTGCTTTCGGCGAGCATCTGCATTGTATCGCCGCCCCGAATTAAAATTCCGCTTCGCGCGCTTCTGCCTATCCCCACCATAACAGCGGTTGGAGTTGCAAGACCCATTGCGCAGGGACACGAAATAACAAGCACCGCAATAGCCCGCATTACAGAATAAAAATTATCGATATCAAAAACAAAATGTGATATGAAATATGTGGCAATTGAAATAGCAACTACAACCGGAACAAAAATGGCGCTTACTTTATCGCCGAGACGTTGAATTGCCGGTTTGTTGAAAGAAGCTTTTTTAACCAGCTCGATCAACTTGCTTAGGTAAGTTTCCTCCCCTGTATTTTCAACTTTCAGTTTAATATTTCCATCTGCCAGAATACTTCCCCCGATTACATGCCTATTCGGTTCCAGGAAAACCGGTTCACTCTCGCCGGTAAACATGCTCTGGTCAGCGTTTCCTTTCCCTTCAATTATTATTCCGTCAACGGGAATTCTTTCGCCTGTTAATACCGCAACAATATCTCCTTTCTTTACATTGGAAATATCAGTCTCCAGATATTTGTCTGACGCGCCCATTTTAATTACAATTCGCGCTGTTACCGGTTTCAGTTTCACTAATTCGTCAATAGAGCTTGCGGTTTTACTTACCGCTTTGTGTTCAATGAAATTTCCCAGCAACACGAGTGTTATAATGCTTGCCGCTGTTTCATAAAAAAGATAGTGATGAGCGTGTTCACGTGTTTGCGGTGAAAAAGTACCGATGAGACTGTAAATGAACGCGGCCATGAACCCTGTGAAGATGAGTACATCCATGTTCGGATACATGTTCTTCAATGACCCAAGCGCACTGCGACCGAACTGCAAAGTGCCTATTATTACAACAGGTAAAGAAAGCGCAAGCTGCAGGTATGGATTGTCAAGAACATTGGTTCCGGGCAACATGTGCAATAGCAGGGGAACAGTAAAAATTGCGGAGATGATCAGTTTGCGTCCTGGAGTTAGAAAACCTTGTGCCTCCTGCTCCTTTTTATCATCCACCACTTTGTATCCCATCTCTTCAATTCCGCTTTTCACTTCTTCAATGTCAACCTTGTCATTGAGTGTGAAGAAAGCTTCTCCCGTCGCGAAATTAACCTGCGCGTCGTTCAGTCCTTTTTTCTTTAAAAGGTTAGTGATGCTGGCGGCGCAGTTACCGCAATCCATTCCCCGGATATGAAGCGTAATATGTTTGTTATTTTCCGTACTGCAAAGGTAAGGAAAAGTAAAGGGTAGCGGGTTGACGAAATCGCCGCTAAGGTTTTACTCAGATGATTACCCTCAGGGGGGAAAAGAAGACTAACGGATAATGCTCAGCAATTTCATCAATTTGCCTTTATATGCTTCGCCAATGGGAATTGGGTTCGAATTAATGTAAACTGTACTCTCTTCTATGGCCTCAATTTTATCAAGCGAAACCATAAAAGAACGGTGAATCCGGATGAACCTTGTTGGAACTAGCTTTCCTTCCAGCGCTTTCAGATTCTGGTGTATGGTGATCTTTCTGTCGCGTGTGTAAATACTCACATAATCGCCCATAGCCTGTATATAGAGGATTTGACTAAGATATAAACGCTGAAGAATTTTATTTTCCCGTATAAAAATGGAATCATTCACCTGCTCGGCGGCAATTCCCGACAAGGTTTTTTTACCAGATTTAGATGTGAGCGAACTGTTTTCAGTAAAATGCCAGTCAACCAGGTTCAGCTTGCCGTAAACAACATTAAAAGTGAATGATAATTGACCCGAGAGGTCTCCAAAATGAACTGGTGCCAGTACCCGTTCTCCTGATGAATAATCCACTTTATTCTT
>CBIHPU010000165.1:0-7501 GCA_966211935.1 uncultured bacterium
CAGCACTGCCCGGATCAAAGTCCGCGGTATCAGAAAATCCTCCCGTAAGAATGACGTTCTTGCTCTTGTCAACCGCAATATCCGCGGGCGCGTCAACTCCGTCTCCACCTAATCTTACTCCCCACTCAAAATCTCCGAGCAGAGATAAACGTGTAACAAAAATATCGCGTGGACCCGAAGCAATTAAATTCACTGTGGCGGTATCTGGATTCACATCTGTTGTGTCTGAAAAATAACCAGTCACCCAAACTCTTCCCTCTTTGTTTGTAACGATTGAAACACCATTTGTGAATCCTGTATTCCCGCCAATTTTTTTTGCCCAGATAAATCCGCCCGTCGGACTCAGCTTGCAAATAAAAGCGGAAGGAGTTGTACAGAATAAATTATTCACTAAAAATCCGGGATCGAAATCTGTTGTTCCGTTAAATGTTCCGGTGATGTAAACATTCTTTGTTCCATCCACTGAGATGGAATTTGCGACAGCACCTCCTCCGCTTATTTGTTTACACCAAACAAAATCGCCGTTGGAATTGAGTTTGGAAATGTAAAGATCGGACGCGTTTGCAGCGGACAAAGTGAAAGTACCTGGTCCCGGATCAAAATCAACAGTGCCTTCAAACGATCCTGCTGTGTATACGTTGCCGCTGTCATCAAGCACAATACTGTGTCCCATTACGTTTGAAGGTCCGCTGAATTGTTTTGACCAAACGTAAGATGGTTGCGCCTTTGCAATCAGAATTGTCATCAGCATTATCAGGCAGGTATAAAATATCTCCCGCGAAAAATGCTTTCTCCGGGCAAAAAAATATGAGCCGGCGGCAGTTAAAAAGTGAATTTGTGTTGTTGCTTTCATTGTGTTGGTGGATTGGTTAACTAATTATCTTGAATTTATTATCATCGTATAAGTTGCAATTTGCCCGCATAGCGGAATGATTTGTTTCGGAAATCGTCTTTAAAGATCAATGTGTAGGCGTAAACATCATCCTTACACATTTTTCCCTGATACATTCCGTTCCATCCTGATTTTGGATCATCGGAAGTGTAAACCAGGTTTCCCCAGCGGTTATAGATCTGCAATCTGAAATCGTGCGCTGGCGGAACTACCGGAAAAAATATATCATTGAGATTATCTCCGTTAGGAGTAAAGGAGTTCGGAATATATGTTGTGCCAACATCAACAATAATATCTATGCACTTTGAAAGTGTGCAGCCGGAACTATCGGTTGCTGTAACACAATACTGTGTAGTTTCCGCAGGTTTCGCAATTGGTGAAGGACAGGAAGCGCAATTTAAATCAATTGCAGGTGTCCATATATAATGTATTCCCCCGCTCGCGTAAAGCTGAACTTCGTCACCAATGGAAATTGCGGTGTCAGTGCTCAGCACCTGAAGTGATGAAGTGATGCCTGATAAAGTTGCAGATAAAGATTGCGTGCAACCTAAGCTGTCGCACACGGTTACTGTATATGAACCGGAATTCAATCCGCTAATTGTCGCGGTGTTTTGTCCGCCCGGCTGCCATATATACGATATAACAGGTATGTGGCTTACAGCAGTTGCTGTTACAGATCCATTACTTTCAGAACAGTGAGGAGGAACAGCCGTGATCTCGATATTGGGTTTGGAAACAATTATTGTCTTAACCAAAGTATCTGTTCTGCAATCGAAATTCAGGATCATCTGCACATTGTATGTTCCGGGTTCAGAAAAAACGTGAACAGGATCCTGTTCTGAAGAATTATTTTCTGAACCTGAAATCGGATCTCCAAAATCCCACGACACAGATAAAAGCGGATCGAATGAAGACGAGCAATCGGTCAGTGAAAATGCAGGCGTGTTAAATTTCGCGGTATCACAGGCACATCAATTTTTCTCGCATAAATATTATTCGGTAAACCAAGACGGTTGAATTTACCGGCGAGATAAATTCCATCGTCAACAAAGTTGCAGGCATTTCCGTTTAATTCAGGATTATTGATCACAGCAAGTTTTCCTTCCAGGTAACGCGCGATATAGATCTTACCATCAGGACCAAGCTGAAGACAACCAATCCATGATGAAGCCGACGTACCAATATGTATTCCCGAATTTGCAATTGAAGTGTTATCGCCCGCACACATGTTGAACTGATAAATACTTGCGGTATTATGCGGACTCGCGATATACAATTTTGTTCCATTGGCGGAAAACTCTAATCCGTACGATCCGTCCAGCGCTGAAAATTGCGGGAAGACAACTCCGTTGCTCACGGTTCCGGTTACATTGTTGAAGTCAAATAACTGAGTACGGTTACTCGTGTGTTCTGCCGAAACAATTTTTTTTCCATCAGGCGAAACTTTCATATAACCTACACCTGTCAGATTGGAAATTCCCACAGAGCTTATGACAGGATTTGAGGAAACTCCATTCGCGGTAACCAGGTAAGCATAAAAATTCGTGGTGTTGCGTTCATGCGAAATCACCCACACATCCTCTCCGTTACAATGGTAAGTGAAACAAAGTTTTTCATCTGCCGGGCCATAAAGCAAAATGTTTTTATTCTGGTTAACGTCACCTACGCCGTTATTCAGAGTCATGTCTATTTCCGAATAACGAACACCGTTGTTATTATTTTGGCAATCTGAAGTAAAGATGTAGAAGATGTTATTGGATTTTGGCTTCTGTACAATTACCGCGGATTGGGTTGATGAAAAATTTCCAAGCAGACCTGTACCATTCGGCATCAGCGAGTGATTCCTGTCCCAGACTTTCACTCCGTCAGTGTAAAAAAGAAGATCTCCATTTAAGTCTGATATGGATGCGCAACCTTCCTGGGTTGTCATCTGTCCGTTAGTAACCGCAACAGGGGTGCCGGCAATAAATGTTACTCCCGC
Source organism: uncultured bacterium (assembly GCA_966211935.1). Taxonomy (GTDB): domain Bacteria; phylum Bacteroidota; class Bacteroidia; order B-17B0; family Aurantibacillaceae; genus AM-1111. Next base: position 2,874 of record CBIHPU010000165.1, read on the forward strand.
CTTATCTCCAAAATACCAGTTGGCATAAGACAGCTGAGCGGTAGCAGTATTTACAACAAGAAAAACACTGAGCGATAAAAGAATTACCGGAGTAATAAAGCAGGAAGGATTAAACTTTAAAAAGGTATGGTTGGTGGTCATGTTTACGGGAGCGTTTACATTTCAAAAATATTCCCGTGATCATGCTTTAGTGGTGTGACTTCGTTGAAGCGGAATTTTTAATAGCCGGAATTTCTGAATGAAAAAAAGGCCTGATGGACGTCAATGTAGAAATGACAAAAACTTAATTAAATTACTGAGATCGCTCATGCCATTTGTGACATATTAAAATTATTTTGTTTCTGATCCTGCTTCTGCATCTTGCCTTTTTGATCAAAAGTGAATTAATAATTCTCGGATAGCTATCATACATCTTCTCAGTTTATTGTTTTACAACCAAATAAGTTTTTGTTATGCCTGAATGTAAATGAATCAGTTTAAGCACATAAACTCCTTCCGCAGAGAACGTCAGTTCTATTTTTTCTGTTTTCTTAATCTGATCAACCTGAAAATCCTGTAAGAGCAACAGCTTTCCGGAGAGATCAAAAATCTGGGCGCTGTAACTACCAAAACAAGTTTCGGAAAAACCGATGTTGACATATTGTGTTACGGGATTAGGAAATACCGAAACGCTCATTACAAATCTTCTTGCAGGCGGAAGAACTTCCTGATCCTCTTCCATAATTTCGTCGGTTGCCAGCAGGGCATAATCGTAATTGTTCGGTTGTTTCATTTGCGGTACCGCGTATTGCGCCTTTGCATTCAATGAAATAGTAATTACCGTTACCAGAATAAGTAGTTGTTCTATCATTTGAATTATATTCTTGCGTAAAATTAGCGGCGCACAAAAAGAATTTAGTTTTAATTCGTTGGTGCGTGGATTTTAGGAGGCAGGAGTGGAAAAAAGTGGTGTCACGCGGGGATAACACAGATTTTTTTCACGCGACGGTCAACGATGCGGGTAAGCCACAGATTTTAAGGATTAACACAGATAACAAATGTTTTCATCCTCCGTGCTCTCCGCTTCTTCGCCCCTCCGCGTGAAACCCGTCGCGAGAAATTTCTAAGCCACAGATTTAAAGGATTAACACAGATAATAAATATTCGCATCCTCCGCGCTCTCCGCTTTCTTCGCCCCTCCGCGTGAAACCATTCACCGCATTAACAAAAACTTTCCGGTGAACACATGATCCTCTCCATCCTCTTTCTCCCTGCAGCGCACGCGGTAAACATAAACTCCTTCTTCACATTTCTCATTATTATAAACTCCGTTCCAGCCTGATGATACATTATCCGTTTCATAAATTTTTTCGTTCCACCTGTTGTAAACAGCAAAGTAATAGCGTTCAACATCACTTGCAACCGGTTTGAATACGTCATTCAATCCATCACCATTAGGACTAAAAGCGTCCGGAATATAAATTGAACTCACCACCACATACCTGCACGCTGTATCCACGCAACCATTCGCATCTGAAACCGCAACACAATATTCCATTGTTTCATAGCCTAAGGTTTCAGTATACGCGCAGGAATCGCAGTTCACAAATTCTTCCGGAAACCAATGGTAATACTCACCACCACTTGCAGTGAGATGTAAAGCCAACCCGTTATAATTTCCACTTGTTGAAATAGCCGCTTGCGGACGCTCTTTCACCTGCACTGTAACAGGATAACAGTTTGTCGCGTTACATTTTCCTTCGGCTTTTACATAATATGTTGCGTTCTCCTCAGGAAAAATATTTACCTGCTCACCACTCGCAACTTTTAGTCCGGTGCAACTTCCCATATACCAGTTCCATTCTGCTTCATCACCCAGAACTCCTCCTTGAACTTTTAAAATTGCGGCGCTTCCCTCACAAATTGTATCAGAAGCGGTCACCAATTGCGGATCAGTTGATTTTGCACAACAATTTCCTGATCCGTAGCGCGCGATAAAAACATCCAGGTATCCATAAGATGACCCGATGAAAACGCCCGTGTCTGGATCGAAGTCAATTACGTTGTAATGACTCCCATAAAGAGTAACGCCATTATTTTTATCTGGTTCCGCTATTACCTTATTGATCTCTCCCCATTCGGTTCCAGAAGAAGTTAATTGCGCCCCGCACACAAACTGACCTGCGTCATTCAGCCTGACCAGGAACCCGCTTTTATAATACGTTGTTGCAGGAATCAGCAAAAACTCACCCGGTCCGGGATCAATATCCAGCGTGTCATAAAAAGTGCCGGCGAGAAAAACATTTAAATTTTCATTCACTGAAATTGAATTCAAATATTCACTGTTTTCACTTCCAAAGGTGCGCGCCCATAAAAACTCGCCTTGAGGATTCAGCTTCAACAAATAAATATCATTGCTCCCAACCGCCGTAATAATTTGAAAAGCCGGTCCAGGATCCATATCCAGTGATCCGTAAAAGTGAGAACTTAAATAAATACTTCCACTACTATCAACGGCTAAAGAAAATTCATTCGAAACATAACTTTCCACCTGCAGTACCCACTTAAACTCTGCTTCCGAATTTAATTTCAGAACAAAAACTTTTTGATAGTTGTTCGCCACAAGGTACGATGTTGAATCCGGGTCAAAATCAACAAGACCCGAAGAAACCCCGCATATTATAAGATTTCCATTCCTGTCCACTTCCGCTTTATAGATGCTTTTAGATCCGGTTGAACTGATTTTTTTTGCGTATTCCAAATAACCATTTGTATTATAAGCGCAAATAAAAATATCACTGTAATACGTCAGAGATGAGAGGTTGAATTGTGCAGGACCCGGATCAAAATCGACAGTATCCGAAAACAATCCAACTATCCTTATCTCTCCATCCGGAGAAATTGCCATGTCGCGTACACTTTCACTATATTTTCCGGAAATCATTCTTGCCCACAACAAATTACCGGAAGAATCATATTTGCAGAAAAAAATATCCCCATAACCATAGATTGAGTTGGCAGTTAAAACAGAGGGCACTCCCCCGGGATTCAAATCAACTGAATTATAAAAAAGGCCTGTTATATAAACATTGCCGGCCGTATCCACTTCCAACTCTCTTGCGTATCCGGATCCATTGAAACATTTAACCCAAACGAAATTGCCATTACTGTCCAGTTTCAACAAATAAGAAGACTGGTAATTCCCCGAATTAGAAGTGACATTAAACACGCCCGGTCCGGGATCCACGTCCACTGTTCCTATAATATTTCCAATCACGTAATTATTTCCTGCAGCATCTTTTTTCAGACTTATAATTTCATCATGATTATAGTTACCTATTGTCTTCAACCATTGAAGATCCGGCTGTGCCAGGCCACAGGTTACCAATAAAACAAATGATAGTATTATGAATTTTTTCATTGTTTTTATCTGATCAGAATTACTTTTCCAAAATATTCATGTTCTTCCTCCTTCTCTTTATCCTTAAATTTTATTTTATACACATAAACATCTTCCTGGCATTTGTCCCCGTTAAAATTTCCGTCCCATCCTTCTTCCGTATTGGCAGTTTCAAAAACCTCTTCGCCCCAGCGATTAAAAATTATAAAATGATAATCCAGCACCTGGTTTACGACCGGTTTAAAAACTTCATTGAGAGAATTGTTGTTGGGCGTAAACGCGTTCGGCACATAGATGGTTGTCAGTCCTACTGTAACACAAGCAGTATCTCTGCATCCGTTTGTATCTGTAACAGCAACGCAGTAATAATAAGTTGTGTCATGCATCAAACCGGTATTAGCACAGGTGTCACAACTTAATCCGTACGAAGGAAACCATTGATAACTTCCACCTCCCCAAGCAACAAGCTCTGAATAAAAACCATCTGAAGTTATCACGTCAGCATAAGCGTTGCCCTTTCGAACATACAGCTTGATCTGTGCGGTATCTGCGCAGGCTTCATTAAGCGCGTAATAAGAATACGTTGTTGTCGACGACGGCGCGACCCGGATTGTATCACTTGTTTCTCCTGTACTCCATTCATGAAAATATCCTCCATATCCTCTCAGGTGAACAGTGTCCCCCGCGCAAATTGTATCCGCTCCTTCTATTCCAGCCATTGGCGAAGGAAACACGAGCACGGTACAATTAATTGTATCTGAACATCCTTTGTCACTTACACTCACCAAAGAATAGGTTGTTGATGCAGAAGGATATTCAATAATTGATGAAGTTGTCGCTCCTGTGCTCCACTGATACGAAACAGCGCCGGTTGCTATAATTTTTAGCTGCTCACCGGCGCAGAGACTATCTTCATAAACAACACTCGTAAATGGTTCCTTCTTGGTCGACACAGGAACAGGATACTCAAGTCTGCGTGGAATACAGGATGCGTCAGTCACTGTCATGAAATAAATTCCATCGCCTACATTCTCAAGATAATTTGTGGTGTCTGGTAATTCAAACCAGCTGAAAGTATAAGGTTCCGTTCCTCCTGTCACTGTAACAGTAACGGAAGCTACGGTTGCGCAGGGTTCATATTTGAAATACAAATTGAAAGGCATGCAGGGAGGAATCAAAAGTTTATACGCCGCGACAAAACTTTTTCCACATGCATATAACATGTTGTCTGCGCCAATGCGCACGTCAT
>CBIHPU010000166.1:0-7460 GCA_966211935.1 uncultured bacterium
AGACTGCCATTGAATACGCAAAACAGGCGCTTAATCTAGCCAAAGAAAAAACTGAAAAAGAATTGCTTGCATTCGATTACCGAATACTTGGAGACTACTATTCCCAGTTAGGAAAACACAAGCTTGCTTTTGCGTATTATGACTCCGCACAAATACCGATTTATGATAATGGTCAATTGTTAGACGTTCTAAGACTAAAGAAATCAATGACGTTTGCCTATGAAAGGATGGGGGATTACAAAAATGCTTTTAAGACCTATCTTGAATACAATGACATTGAAGATAGCCTCAGGAACCAGGACAATAGGGAATTCCTTCATGAACAGGAAATTAAATACGGCACAGAGAAGAAAGAACAGGAGATTGCTTTGCTGAATGTTGAAAAAGAAAAAAACAAGATTGAGCTTGAGCAAAAGAAAACTGAGCGCAATGCGTATTTAAGCGGTGGACTCCTGGTTCTTTTACTAGCAGGAATTTCTATTGTTGCGTTTATCAATAAAAGGAAGTCAAACAAGCTATTGGCAATGCAGAACGAGGAAATTCAATCGAAAAACCATCTGATCCAGGAAAAAAATAAAGACATAACTGACAGTATTCAATATGCAAAAAGAATACAACAGGCTGTACTTCCCCTGCCGGAACATCTTAACGCTTTTTTTTCAGATTTTTTTGTCTTATTCAGACCCAAAGATATTGTCAGTGGGGATTTTTACTGGTTCACGGAAGTAAACGAAGGCGCAATTTTCGCGGTGGCAGATTGCACAGGTCATGGTGTTCCCGGCGCTTTTATGTCAATCATCGGACACGATTTGCTGCACCAGGTTGTGCTGGAAGAGAAAATTACCAATCCATCTGAAATATTGACAATGCTGGACAAACGTGTGAGCGATACACTGAACAAAAAAGGAAGTAAGCAGGAATACAACGACGGAATGGACATAGCCCTATGTTTTTTTGACAGGAAAAATAAAAAACTTTACTACGCTGGCGCTAATCGTCCATTACTTGTTCGCAGTGGAAGTGAGCTGATTGAACTCAGGCCCAATAAATTCGCGATCGGTGGAGTACAAGATGATTATAAAAAGGAATTCACTCAACAGGAGTGGGATTTGCGTGAGTCTGATATAGTTTACTTTTTTTCTGACGGATACCAGGATCAGTTTGGTAAAAGCGGAAAAAAATTGAAATACGCAAGAATGAAAGAATTCCTGAGTCAGCTTCCAGTCAGTGACCTGTCAGCACAGCGTGTGGCATTGTCTGATTTTTTTGACGAATGGAAAGGCAGCCAGGAACAAATTGATGATGTGTGTGTCGCAGGAATTAGAATATAAATCAACATCGTCCTAAACATTCGGGTGCTTTCGTTTCTCGTTCGATATTGGTTTGCATGGATTGACTTGACAATAAATTCATCCTTTATGAATTTTGTAAACACAAAATCAGAAGTAATTCATCCTGCGATTAAAAAATTCATTTCTTATTAATGATGAATTAATAATCAGTCCGCCGTCGATATCTGAGTGAGGTATTATTGTAAAAACGATTGATTCACATGATTTGTTTTTGACAGGAAAAATCTTTTGCTTGTAAGTCAAAGATAGAGCTATCTGGTCGGACAACTACTCTCCCGGCTGGAGTAGCCGAATAGTCCTTATAAATAATTGTACCTGATTCTCAGCCGAAGGGTCACCCGGATGGTCACCTGCACAGTCCTCACACTGGTCCAAAAAAAAAGAAATCGATGGACTGGCGCCTGAAAAAAAGAAATTGAAAAATGATTATTCTAAGTATATCAGCAAACAGATTGGAAATTTTATTTTGTCTTATACCAGGATATTTAATCTGGAGCAAAGTAGAGGAGGTTCGCTTTTTATCGGGCATTTCAAAAGAAAGTTTGTTTACAGCGAATTACATTTACTTAAGATTATGAAAGAGATTCATTGTCTGCCGGTCAACGCTAAACTTTGTGATGATCCGGAAAAATGGATGTTTTCATTCTATAGTGACATAATAAATTATATGGCATCTTTTGTGTGCGGAGAAGAGCTGAGAGATTATTTCACGTCCTTGCAGAACTTTATTGACTTTCATAATCTCGATTTGAATGACATTGATGCCGCAGCTTAACTGCAGATACAATTCTACCTCAAAAAAGTTCCAACCGGCTTTGCAGATTCTAAAGCTTCATAAAGAATCTTATGAATTTTACCTCTTATCCCAGCTTTGGCAAGTTTGTTATCCTTCGCGTCAGGAAAAACACGGTTGCTTAAGAAAACATACACCAGTCCATTATTCGGATCGGCCCAGGCGAATGTTCCTGTAAATCCACTGTGACCAAAACTTTCCGGTGAACATTCTTTTGTAACTGGACTTTCTTTCTTCGGGTCTGTTTCCGGTTTTTCAAAACACAATCCTCTCCTGTTTCCTTCTGTATAGTTCTTCCACGCAAATAATTTTACGCTGTTGCTGTCCAGATATCTTTCTCCTCCGTAAACCCCTTTGTTCAGCAACATTTGCATCAATACTGCCAGATCATTTGCATTACTGAATAATCCTGCGTGTCCTGCAACTCCTCCCATCAATGCGGCACCCGGATCATGAACATCACCACAGATCAACGTTTTTCTGAAAAGCTTATCATGTTCGGTTGGAGCAATGTTGCTGCAGGAAATTTGCTCCCATGGTTTATACATCATGGTCTGTAACCCAAGTTTTCTGTAAAAATTATTGGTGACAAAAGAATCAAGAGTTGTGTTATATGTTTTTTCAATTATTCGTTTGTGAAAATAATAGCCAAGATCGCTGTAAACATATTTTCCTTTTTCTTTCAGTTCGCTTCGAACAATAGTTTTAAAAATTGAATCTGGCATTGTATTCAGCGTAAACATTCCCGCCGCTACTCTTAGAGAATGGTTTTGATCAGGTTTCGAAGTGTAATATCCCGGTTTGAAACTCCCTTTTTTATCAATGGTTCCGTTCTGGAGCGGGATCCAGGCCTGCAATCCGCTTTGATGCGTCAGTATGTCACTGATAACAAGATCTCCTTTATCTGTTCCGTTAATTTCCGGTATGTAAGTTGAAAGTTTTTTTGATACATCCAGTTTTCCATCACCATGCAGCTTAATCAGAGAAATAGCGCTTGAAGAAATTTTTGTAATAGAAGCGAGATCGTAAATTGTGTTGTAGTTCACCGAATCGCTGGTGCCATATTTGTAAGTCCCGAAGGATTTATCGTAAAAAACTTTACCGTCTTTAAGCGCGATGATGCGACATCCAGGATAGCATTTATCTTTTATGCCCTTTTCGGCGATGCTGTCTATTTGGCTGAGGTTTTTTTTTTCAATGCCAACAGCAAAGGGAACTGTGTACTGTATACGAACCGATTCATTTAACTCAAGGCCTGTTCCCCGAGTGAAAATTCCGCTTGTGACCGGTAATTTTCCATTAACCGGAATCGCGCCGAATATTGTTTCAACTGAAGCTTTCTGGCTGTAAAAATTATATTCATACGACATCAAAACCGCCGCAGCCTTGTCCAGGTTGTTTATTCTTCCAAGCAAATATGGATTTGCGAAAAAGGTAACTATGGTTTTTTTATTCCGGAGAATTTTTTGAAGTAGCGTGTCACTTTCAGCCGTGAAGCCAAAGTTCTTTTCGGGATTGTTGTTGCAGGCGTTCACCTGAACAATAACAAAATTATAATCTTCAAGTCGCTTTAATAAAGTGTCTCGTAGTTTCTGCTTTGCATTATGCGACACGGAAAAATGATTTGCAGGAGCGTAACGCGAAACAAAATTTGAAAATGTATTCCTGGCTTCTACGCCGATTGAAACGGTGGCAATCTTTAAAGTATCAAGTGATTTTAATGGTAAAATGTTTTCATTATTCTGAAGAAGGGTCATCGATGCTTCAGCAAGTTTCATTCTCAGGAAATCCTGTTTTGGATTATTCAGGTCCTCATACAGATTTTTATTTCTTACAACCGGCCTTTTATTCAGACCTGACCAGTATTTAGCTTTCAGAATTCTTTTGCAGCGCGCGTCAATTTCTTCCTGCGTTATCTCGCCCGCCATAATTGCTTTTCTAATTTCTTCAAACGCTTTCTCTATATTCTCTGAAAACAGTAGTACGTCATTTCCCGCAATCAGCGCCTTTGCATCTACAACTCCCGGCGCATTGTATTTGCTTGCACCTTTCATGTTCAGCGCGTCTGTAAATATCAGTCCCTGAAAACCTAACTTGTCTTTAAGCAGATCTGTCACTACTTTTTTTGATAACGTGCTCGCCTGATTTTTAGTTGTATCATATGCGGGGATGAATAAATGTGCAACCATTATGCTGCCCAGGCCCCTTTCGAATAAATATTTGAACGGATACAACTCAAGTGAATCGAGTCGATCTTCATTATGTAAAATTGTTGGAAGCGTTTTATGAGAATCCTTATCAGTGTCGCCGTGTCCGGGAAAATGTTTTCCGTTTGCCAGCACTCCGTTATCCTGCATTCCGCGCATGTACATTTCCGCTTTGCGCGCTACCTGGTATTTATCTTCACCGAACGATCGCATGCTGATCACTGGATTGTTCGGATTGTTATTTACGTCTGCAACAGGAGCAAAGTTTACATGTATTCCCATTCGTTTGCATTCCAGCGCAATTTCTTTTCCCATAAAATAAATGAGTGAATCATTCTGAATGGCGCCCAATGTCATTTGCTTTGGAAAACTTGGAGTGGAATCAAGTCGCATCGCAAGTCCCCACTCACCATCAATTGCAATCATCAATGGAGTTTTACTCAAGCCCTGGTAATAATTGGTGAGTTTTGCTTCGCGCAAAGGGCCACCCTGCATAAAAATGAGCCCGCCAATTTTGTATTTCTGAATTAATTCACGCACTTCCCGTACATGCTTCATGTCTTTGTTGCTGTAAGCGGGAATCATAAATAGCTGACCTAATCTCTCCTCCGGAGTAAGTGATGCAAAAACAGAATCAACCCACTTTTCTTCGGATAAGAGAAATGGAGGAATTTCTTTCTTTTGAACGGGCGGATCTATTTTATTTAATCCGGTAAAAGAAAAAGCAAAAAAAGCCAGGGCGAAGACTGATAAAAATTTATGCATGGGATTAGGTCATGTAAAGTTACCGCTGACTATGCATTAAATAATTCATCAATAGTTAAGATTTCAAATAAGTAATGTTAATTGATGTTGATTTGTCTGCTTCATGTTTTAAGCGTGGTAATTTTGCTATGAAGCGCTGTCAGATTTTTATTTGACAAATGATTTTTATTGATTGAAGCAGTTATAATTTTTCAGGAAGGGAAAATCCTGAGTGTATTATTTTGACGATTTCTTTTTTTTAGATATTTACTGTTGTGATTATCAGTATTTTAGTGTGTTGACTTTCTGGTAATGAGAAGTGTGAAATGAGTCTAAATTCCTTGATAATTACGAAAAATCTGTATATTTGCAGCCCCTTTCCAGCCGCTGGCGACACGGGGTCGCGAATGCCGGGGGGATAACCTAACAAAAGTTTTTAGTCATGAGCAGTCTTTTAGAATTCGCAAAAAACTCATTGAGTCCTGCAGTAAAACTTCCATCTTTTAAAGCTGGAGATACTATTACAGTTCACTACAAGATTAAAGAGGGTGATAAAGAGCGTATTCAGCAGTTCACCGGAGTAGTTATTCAACGCAAGAATGAAAGAGCGACAGCTTCTTTTACAGTGCGTAAAATTTCTAACGGTGTTGGTGTTGAGCGTATTTTCCCTTCAGTTTCTCCTTTTATCGAGAAAATCATCGTTAATAAAGTTGGTGTGGTTCGCCGTGCTAAATTGTTCTACCTGCGCGAGCGTACTGGTAAATCTGCACGTATCCGCGAGAAAATTCTTCTTGCCGGAGCTGAAGAACAGCCTGCAGCATCTGCAACAACACAAGCGTAATAAATATTATTCTTTTTAAACAAACCGCTCCAAAATCAGGCGCGGTTTTTTTTATTTCTGTTTTTCATTCACAATATCTGCTAATTTTCAACATTCTCTCTGCAGAAGGCCGTTTCTCAGTAAATTTATAAGACTGTTACGAGATCAATTTTTTAGTTTGAAATTGTTTGCAGTAAAACCTCAAACTTCAAACCTCAAACGAATCTATGTTTTTAATTTTCGATACTGAAACTACAGGATTACCCCGTGATTATAATGCTCCGGTAACTGATCTTGACAATTGGCCGCGCTGCGTTCAGCTTGCCTGGCAATTGCATGACGATTCGGGAAAGCTTCTTTCCCACCGCAGCATCATTATAAAACCAGAAGGATATACCATTCCTTTTAAAGCTGTGGAGGTACACGGAATTTCAACTGAGCGCGCGCTGCAGGAGGGTGAACCTCTGCAGGATGTGATGCGCGAGTTCGTTTCTGTATTGCAACAGACAAAATTCTTATGCGGGCATAATATTGAGTTTGATATTAATATACTCGGCGCTGAATTTGTTCGCTGCGGTATTGAGGATCATTTCAAAGGCAAAGCTGTTTCAGACACTAAATGTGATTCAACAACAGAGTTCTGCGCAATACCTGGGGGCAAAGGAGGAAAATTTAAATGGCCAACATTAACTGAACTTCACGAGAAATTATTTTCTGAAACATTTGATGAGGCGCACAATGCTGCATTTGATGTTGCTGCAACCGCACGTTGTTTCTTTGAAGTGGTGAAGAGAGGCATCATGAAACTTCCCGGATTCGCAACAGAAAAAGCTTCTTCGCTTTCTTATATCGCGCCTGATCTTTCGGCATTGCTCGCTCACGAAAGAAATTTAAAAAAACAAAAGACTTCCTCAGCGACTCAATCGGGCGCTGATTTGGTCCCGGGAAAAATTTCTTTTGAAGGTGATGTTAGATTTACTCATTTGCACAATCATACGCAGTTCTCAGTACTTCAGTGTACAACGGATGTGGATGATCTTGTAAAAAAAGCTGTTTCTTATAATAGTCCGGGCGTTGCAATAACCGATCATGGGAACATGTATGGTGCTTTTCTATTCTGGCAGGGAGTTGATAAACATAATAAAGGAGTTAAGTCCTGGAACGATGCAATTGATAAAGGTGAAAAACAGGGAGAAAAGAAAAATGAACTGAAATGCATTATTGGTTGCGAGTTTTATGTTACGCGGGACAGACTGAAGAGAGAAAAACAGGATAATGGATTTTCTCAGGTGCTCATTGCGAAAAATAAAAAAGGTTATCATAATCTTGCAAAGCTTAGTTCCATCGGATATGTTGAAGGATTTTATTATGTGCCCCGAATTGACAGAGAGGTGCTTTTAAAATACAAAGAGGGATTGATCGCGACAACAGGTTCATTACAGGGAGAAATTCCTGATCTGATTTTGAATGTCGGTGAAACACAGGCTGAAGAAGCTTTCAAATGGTGGGTGGATAATTTTGGCGAAGATTTTTATGTTGAGTTG
>CBIHPU010000167.1:0-7452 GCA_966211935.1 uncultured bacterium
AAAAAACAAAAAAAAAAAACCTATAAATTCCCACGCTTAAAAAAGCGACTCTGCTCTGCAGATTGTAAAGCTGGTTCAGGAAGCGGCAGTATTGGTCACTGCCAAAGGGGAAACAGCGTTCAATGATTTTAATACGGAAGGAAGTAAATGGCGTAAAGGCGATAAGTACATTTTTGTGCTGGATGAAAAAGGGATGATGCTTGTTCATCCCGATGCGGAACTGCAGGGCAGAAATCAAATGAGTTTGAAAGATGTAAATGGTAAGCCGATCATAGCAGGGTTAATTGAAACAGCGACGTCACTTCCTGAAAAACAGCAGGGCTGGTATCATTATGAATGGCCGGTTCCGGGGGGATTGCTTCCCCGCTGGAAAAGCAGTTATGTGCAATTAGTAGAAAGCGCTTCAGGGAGAAAATATATTGTGGGTTGTGGAATTTACAATGATATTATGGAAAGGGAATTTGTTGTGGATATGGTAAGGAATGCTGTTGGGCAAATAGAAAAAAAAGGAGTGTCCGCGTTTGAATTGTTTCGGGACTCAACGGGGCCATTTCTTGCTAAAGACGCGTATGTATTTGTGATTGACACGAACGGAAATGAACTTGTAAATCCCGCATTTCCAAATCTTGAGGGACGTAATGTTCTTGATCTGAAAGACACGAAAGGAAAAATGCTTACGAGGGCAATGTTTGATATGGTCAGAAAAAGTGAGTCAGGTTGGGTGGATTATATGTGGCCGAAGCCGGGAGAAAGTGTATCAACAAAAAAATCCACTTATGTAAGCAGAGCGAAGATGGGAAATAATTGGGTGCTTGTTGGATGTGGCGTTTATCTTGCGGATGCACCGAAAGAAATTTCCAAAGTAAAAAAGATGACTGCGTCGGAGCTGATGACGCTCGTTAATGAAGCTGCAACCGTATTTGAACAGAAAGGAGAAAATGCATATCCTGAATTCCGGAAAAAAGGTTCTAAGTGGTTTAAGGATGACACTTACTTTTTTGTATGGACCTTAGATGGAACCAGGATCTTTCATGCGGCTACTCCGGAGGGCGAAGGAAAAGATGTGAGCGGACTTAAAGATGTGCTTGGAAGACCAATCGGCAAAATGTTTTTAGAAGCCGCGTCAGCATCAAAAGGAGAAGGCTGGGTTCATTATTTGTATCCGGAACCCGGAGATATATTTCCAATCTGGAAATCAAGTTATGTAAAGAAAGTAAAATTTCCTTCAGGAAAACAATACATAATTGGTTGCGGGGTTTATAATATGCAGATGGATAAAGTGTTTATTGAAGATATTGTAAACCGGGCTTCGAATTTGGTTGAGCGTGAAGGCAAAGGCGCATTTGCGCAATTGCGCGATAAAAAGGGACCTTTTATTTTTCTGGACACTTATGTCTTTGTGAATAATCCTGAAGGTGTTGAATTAGTGAATGCTGCTCAACCAAGTCTTGAAGGTAAAAACATGATGGGAGTTAAAGATGTGTATGGTAAATTTCTTGTGCGTGATTATATTAATGCTGCAATGAAGAACGGAAGCGCATGGACCGACTACTATTGGTACAAACCAGGTGAAAGCACACCTGTTCGCAAGCATACATTTGTAAAAAAGGTTGTATCAGGTAAAGAAACTTATATTGTTGGTTCTGGTTATTATGAAGATGAGGATGCTGTTGGAAAAGCGAATGGAAAGAGATAACTAAGTATTCGCAGCGTGAAAGAGGTTGGCTCTGCTAAAAGGCAGGGGTCCCTCCTTCGTCGGGAGCGTAGGTAGAAGATACCGGACGTTAGCATAAACAAACCAGTTTTCTGAAAGCGCCTATAAAATCCAACAGGCTACGCTCGGTTTCAGCATCTTTAATGTTGCCGTCATTATCTATTTTTCCTTTTACACCCTGAATTAGTAAAGTTGTATCACTCGTAAATATTGCGCCAACTGTTCTTAATATTAATTGCAGTTCTTCATGACCGCGCCTTCCATTTGCAGAAGCGGTAATTATTCCGGTGGGTTTGTTGGAGAACACAGTGGTCGACACGCACCACTCAATTGCACTCTTCAGATTTCCCGGAATACTGAAAATATATTCAGGAGTGCAGAATAAAACAGCGTCCGCATTAAGAATCGATTCCCTGAATTTCAAAATAATTTCAGGCGTGTTTTCAATTGTCTGATCCGCGTTGAAGTGGGGCAGGGTAGTGAGATCATCAAGGATAGAAAAATTAAATTCTTCTTTAGCTAAAGATGAAATTCTTTGAACCAGTTTCAGGTTGGCGGAGTTACTGCTCGCACTGCCAATAATTACAAAAATGTTTTTTTTCATTCGCCGCTCAACCAAATTATTTTCCTTAACCTAAGATGAATATTTTTTGAAAACGCTGGTTGCAATATGCCCGCCGAAACCAAAGGTGTTACTCATCGCGTAATTCACAACCTTCTTCGCCGCTTTTCCAAGTGTAAGATCAAAAACGTCTTTATAATCCGGCTCAATATCTTTTGAATTAATTGTGGGCGGAATAATATCTGTCTGGACCGCTTTGATACATGCAATTGCTTCAATTGCGCCCGCTGCACCCAGCAAATGTCCGGTCATGGATTTTGTCGCGCTGATATTCAAAGAAGAATTTCTTCCAAATACTCTTTCTGCGGCTTTCAGTTCGCTGATATCTCCCTGCGGAGTTGAAGTCGCGTGCGTATTCAGATAATTTATGTCTTCAGGTTTTATGTTTGCTTCTCTCATCGCTTCCATCATTCCCAGGTAAGCGCCTTCACCTTCAGGATGTGTGCCGGTTAAATGATACGCGTCCGCGGCTATTCCTCCGCCAACAACTTCAGCAAGAATGTTAGCGCCGCGTTTTTTTGCATGCTCAAGTTCCTCCAGTATTATTGCGCCCGCGCCTTCTCCCATTACAAAACCGTCTCTGCTAACATCAAATGGCCTGGATGCTGCCGCGGCATTTTCATTGTTGGTTGACAATGCTTTCGCAGAATTGAATCCCCCAATGGCGCTTTCTATGATGGGCGCTTCGGAACCTCCTGTAATGATCATTTCCGCTTTGTTCCACTTAATATAATTGAAGGCGTCGATCAATGCTGTGTTTGATGTAGCACAAGCTGAAACGGTAGCAAAGTTTACGCCGCGCAAACCATATTTAATTGAAATAATTCCTGAAGCGATATCCACGATCATTTTAGGAATAAAGAACGGACTGAATCGCGGCGTGCCATCGCCTTTGATAAATTCCACCATTTGTTCCTGGAAGGTGATAATGCCTCCGTTACCTGAACCCCAAATAACGCCAATGCGATTGCGATCAAGTGTTTCAAAATTGATTCCCGCGTTCTTCACCGCTTCTTCAGCAGCAATTACCGCGTACTGAGTAAACGGATCATATTTTCTTGCTTCTGATTTTTCAATAAAATTAAGCGGGTCGAAATTTTTAAGTTCGCAAGCAAATTTTGTTTTGAATTTGCTTGTGTCAAATTTTGTGATGGGTGCAGCGCCGCTTATACCGGATATCAACGACTTCCAGTAATCTTCAACATTATTTCCAATTGGCGTTAAATCGCCCAAACCTGTTACTACTACTCTTCTTTCCATTTTTATTTTATCAAAAACTTCACGTATATAGCTGACTGAATTTTAATTTTCTGAAATTGAATTTTGTAGTCCGTATCAGTGGTAGAAGAGAATTTTGATTTTTCGTAATCAACATAATTTGCCTGATATGTGTTTAGTAACCTGCTATCAAAAGTATTGTCGCGTTCCTGCACAACCAACGCTTTACCCGTTTTTTCTCCAATAGCAGCCAACAAGTAATCCGCTTTATTTTTTGCGGCTTTTATGGCCATTATTTTAACTTCCTTCTTAAGACTATCCAGTTTGGAATGATTCACTTTTGAAATGTATGCATCCATGATCTGAAGTTTTTCAAGTTCCTGGAATACCTTTCCAACTTTTACCGCATCGCCAACTTTCAGCAAATATTCTTTTTTGGTCAGTACATCCTTGGTTCTCCATTTCACAGTAACATAATCCGCGTTGGCATCTGAAACAAATAAATTAGCCAGGTTAACTCCAACGGAAGTCAAAGCGGTTTTTAATTTTTCTTCCTGCTCTTCAATCGTAACCTTTGTTTTATTTTCATATTTTTCCCTGATGGTTATTCCAATATAAATTTCATCAGGAACAATCTCCTTTTCCGCACTTCCGGTTACTTCAATATATGGAGCTTCTTCAGCTGTCTCTTCATTAGTTTGTGCAAGAGAAGTGGCGCTGATAATTAGTAACGTAATTGCAAAGAGGTGTTTTATTTTTGTTATCATGGTGTGAGGGTTTTATTTTAATATTTTATTTGCCATTTGTTTCCGTGAGGTAGCTAATATAAAAATCAAGGCACCTGGCACCAGGCATGAAATTCACAACAAAATATAATTTTTTATCCATTTATCGTTGACCTATATACATATGGAATGAACAATGATCCAGAACACCGAAGTTGCTTTCTTGAAAAACCAGTCCTCTCTCTGCTATCGCACAATCTCCACTCTAGGGAAAGGAGTTTTTGTTTTAAATCATATTCTTTCCGGAACGTAGTGGGGGAACTTCTTATATAAAAACCAATTCATATTTTATTTAAAGATTCCCAATTATCACCGGAACGCAAATTATTTTATTCTGCCACTATAAACGTCAGGCCCGCTTTTGCTTCCAGTCTTCTGAAAAGTTCTTCTCCCATTGCAAAAGAAGGAGTCAATACGCCGTACACCTCCGGGAGTTTTTCCTGATAAATAAGACCGATCGCGCTTTCTGCCAGCATTCTTGAGGTGCATCCATAACCTGGATCTCGTTTTCCGTGCAGTTTTAAAACGCATTCATCATTATTTTTTCCGCGCGCAAAAAAATGGAAATTAAAATATCCTTCACTTCTTGATTTTTCATCCGGACCTTCACCTTGTTTGGGCATCAACCAGTCAAAGATTTTTTTAATGAATGTCCCGGGCTTCGCTGCCATAAATAATCCAAGAAAAATTAATATTGCATTTGCTTTTAACCGGCCAATAAATCCTTTTCCGCAAAGCTGCGCTTCATTGTACGTAAATTCATGACCGTATGGAAAACCCATCAAAGCATGACTGCGGCGCACAACGCGTGTATTTATTCCTGACATAATAAAGGGACACATCCATTCTCCCGTAACCGGATCTTTCTTTACCGCGCGGAGATCAGCTTCGTCTGCTCCTGAATATTTTGGATCCGGATTAAGTGAATAAAGATTTTTTAATAAGTTTTGAATTGATGTATTCTTTCCTGCTTCGCTGATCAGGTTGCTCATGCTGTAATAAGTTCCTCCGCTCAGCCAGCCTTTAAATTCTCCGATCCGCGTGGAAATATTTTGTGCGTAGTAACCATACTTTTTAAAAAATGCCTGCTGCACTTTCAATGTTCCATAATCAGAAGGAATAGAATCAAAGCCACAGCAATGAACAATTTTTATTTTCTTTTCCAATGCTTTTTGATGGAATTGATCTATGTTCCTTCGTATCCATGGTATTTCTCCGGTAAGATCACAATAATTACAGTTTTCTTCTACACAAGACTGCACCAACGCGTCACCATAAAGTGAATATGGACCAACGGTACTGCAAATCACCTTTGATTGTTGCGCTAAATTTTTTAAGGAAGTAAGGTCTCTGCTATCAGCAATTAAAAATGGGATATTTTGTAGTCCGAATTTTTTTCTGACCTGTTCCATTTTTTTTTCATCTCTGCCTGCAATGGCCCATTTGAAATTTGAATTTCCATATTCCTTCCATATGTATTCCACCACTAACTGTCCTGTAAAACCAGTCGCGCCCCAAATAATCAGATCAAAGGTTTTGTTTTGCATAAAATTTAATGTTCGGTATAGTTTAATCCAGGATGGCCAAGATACAATTTTTATAATGCGGGAAAGCTGTCATCACTTATTCGTAAATGAAAACTGAAATTTTACGTCCGAAAATAAAATAATCCAATAGTAAACTCTAGAAAGAATAAGCCGCGCCAAGTCCCAGAACATCCTGCAAATTTTCCACTCCTTTAAATAAATTTCCGTTGGAAATGTGAAGGATGTTTGCGCTTAACCGTACGCGATCAGTTACATTATAACTCAAAGAAAATTCGTGGTGCAGAGAGAAGCCCATGTAGTTAATTCCATCATCTGAATTTTTCTTGACGGGCTCGCACCACACTAGACCAATCTGATAACTTATATACGTTTTCTTAAATAAGAGAAAGCTGAACCTGTTACCAAGTCCAAGCGCGTAGTTTCCGTATTTTGAATGATGCAGGATCAGCGCGGTGTTGATCTTCATTAATTTGTCCTTCGCTTTCAGGTTCACGTAATTCAGATCAAATTGAAATGGAAGATAGATGTGATAAGTAAAAGTGATGGGTTTAAAGCCCTGCTGCGTTGAAACCCGGTTTCTGAAAACGCCTCCAATAATTTCTACTTCCGGTTTTTTGATGTATAAATTAAAAGCGCCCCTGTCTTTTTCACGCGAGTCATTTAAGCTATCCAATAAAGTTAGCCTCGCATTGTGTTGAGCGAAGATGGATGTAGTAAATAAAAGAAAAGGAAAAAGAAATTTCATTCTGCTGAAGTCTCAACTACACCTATTAAAGATATTAATTTTTAGCGTGTGAATCTGAGGCGGCGCATTCGGAATTTGTTAATAGTGTTTAACGTTTGAGAACCAGAATTCAGTCAGTTGAACTTTTCAGCAGGGAAAGTTTGTGAATTATTCCAATCCAGATAATATCTGAATTCTCATAAAAGGCCGGTCCGTTGCGTTGTCCGAACTGGTTAGTATAGGTGAAGGAAATGATCAGATCTTCATTGAATTGAATAGCGGTGCCAAGTAACAGACGGTTATTGTCAAACATGTTATAAGTGATTTGCCTGCCTGCATTAATAAAAATTTCGTCGCCAATATTCAAAAGTATTTTTCTGCCTGGATTTTTCTCTGCGAAGTTTATTATCGGTATACTGCAGAATAATCTGTACCTGAAACGGAAATTAAAAGACTCATCCGTTGTAATTTTATTATCGAGAACATGGCGAAAATATCTGAATTCCGCGCGTAGTCTATGCTCAAGAGAAAATCGTTCAAATTTTTGTTTTGAATTAATTTCCTGGTAGGGCCTGAATTCGATTTTGTTGAAATTGTCCTTATAATAAAAAGTAAAACATGCAAAACCGCTTGCACCATTAAATTGTCCGGAAAGAGGATAACCATTTCCTGTTCTGAAAGTTATTTGCGACCAATAGTCCAGGTGATGAATCCTTCTCAAACTTACATCCGACAACAAAGTAAATTTTTTTGACACCAGTAGTTGATTGTAGTACTGCAGCCATTGTTGATTGTTGTAATAAACTGTTTTCTGCGCGAAGAGAAAATTATTAAAGCAATAC
>CBIHPU010000168.1:0-7417 GCA_966211935.1 uncultured bacterium
CTACCAAAGTAACCACCAACTGCAAGCCAAGCGACTCTGTATTTCTGAAATCTACCTTAGACGGCAAACCAATTCCGTTATCAGCAATAATAAGTTGCACGCGTGAGTTTGCAAGTTTTAACGACACAGAAATCTCTCCTTCGCGGTCTCCAGGAAACGCATATTTTAACGCGTTGGAAATAATTTCATTTACAATGAGTCCACATGGAATTGACAGGTCGAGGTTCAGTGCTACAGGATCAACATCAAAAACCAACCGAATGCGATTCTCAACCATTCCGAATGAATGCAACAGGTTCTTCGCAAGCATTACAATGTATTCACTGAAGTTAATATTTGAAAAATCCTTATTCTGATATAAACTTTCATGAATAAAGGCCATTGACTTTATCCTGTTCTGACATTCCTTCAACAGCATTAGTGTATTCTGATCTTTAACATAAGATGACTGAAGATTAAGGATGCTGCTTATCACCTGCAGGTTATTCTTTACGCGATGATGAACTTCCTTAAGCAGAACCTCTTTTTCACGAAGAGACAAGCGAAGTTGCTCTTCCGCTTTTTTCTTTTCTGTTGTGTCGTGAGCGATACCTGAAACTTCCGCGACTACTCCATCAATCCCAAAGATCGGCTCCAGAAAAATCTCTGTCCACACCCTTTCATTATTTACCGTAAGCGATTCCGTTTCGAAATGCTGGCTCTGCCCGGAGAAAGCTTTTACATAATGATTCATCCAGCTATCATAATTTGGATTGCCTTTATTGATAACGCTGCTTCCTTCAACTAACTTATGGAAAGAGTCGAGATTGGTATTAACCCGGTTATAAAAATTGTCGTTATAGGAAGTGACCTTAAAGTCTTTTGTAATAGTCCATATAATGTGAGAGCGGGAGTTGAAAATTGCTTTTAACTGCGCCGATTGTTCAACGATCTGCTTTTCGTACTGTTTTCTTTCAGTAATATCCTGCGAGATTCCGCTGACTTCAACCACCTTGTTATTTTCATCAAAGATCGGATACAAATATATTTCACGATAAAGTTTGCGGAACTTATCAGGCGCATTGGCAACCAACTCAAATTGCTGACGGTTTCCATTGAAACATGAAGTAAGTTTTTCTCTCCAGAACAACGCTTCCTCGGGAGGGAGTTTGGTGTTCATTATCTCAGCGATGTTAAGATTCAGGCTCGCTTTCATCTGGTATAATAACTCACATTCTTTTGCAAAGTTGCGGTTGAAAGAAGTGAGTTCTCCGTTTCGGTTAATGGTCCAGATATTCTGGGAACTGCTTTCGAAAATAGCGTTTAGCTTCGCGGATTGTTCAGTGATCTGCCGCTCAAACATTTTTCGTTCCGTTATATCATTGGCAATACAGGAGATCTCAACAACTTCGTTCTTTTCGTTATAAATAGGATGAAGAAACACTTCCCTGTAAATACTTTCTCCTTTGCCGTTTACATCGCCCCGTTCGTATTTTATTATTTGTCCGCCAAACACCGCCTCATATTTTGGTATCCACTCTTTGGCGTAATCCAGTGCCATCTCAACACTTAACAGATCCTGCACATTCCTGTTCAATTGCGGTTGGATGCGGTATTTATCTTTTATTACATCACTGAAATTGGTGTTGAAGGATGTAAGTTCATAATCGCGGTTTACCGTCCACACAAGATGAGATGAGCTCTCAAAAATCGCTTTTAGCTTTGAGCTCTGGTTCAGTATCTCCTGCTCATAAATTTTATTCTCTGTGATGTCGTCGTAAACAACTACAAAATATAAGGGATTACCCGCAACATCTTTCACAAGCGAATAGCTCAGGTTCATGTACACCAGCGAAGCATTCTTATGAATATATCTTCGCTGAATGAAAAATCCGTCTCCGGATAACTGATCGGACAAGGAAAGTTTTTCGCGATCTTCCTTTACTGTAATTTCAAACGTGGTTTTTGTAAGAAGTTCGTCTTTGGTATAACCAAGCATCTCACATAAACGGTGATTCACTTCTATAAACTTTCCGGAATAAATATCTATCCGCGCAATACCAATAAATGCCTGATTGTAGATTGCGCGATAACGTTCTTCATTTTCTTTCAACTGAAGTTCGTCTGATTTCAGTTTGGTAATATCCCGGCTCACGCCCATGCTTCCGATTATCTCGCCGAGTTCGTTCTTTAAAACAGTCGCGCTGAGAAATGAAATAAATATTTCTCCGCCTTTGCGTTTATTAACCACTTCACCGCTGAAGGAATTTTCACGCTCTTCCATCTTCTCCAGAATATTCTCAATATCTTTTTCATTCGCGTAAAGCATTGTGATCGGTTTTCCTTTCATTTCTTCAAAGGTGTAACCAAATGCTTTAGCCGCGGCGGCGTTAAATTCAACAATTTTTCCTTCGCGGTCAGCCGCGCAGATCATATCAAGAGAGGAATCTATCAGTAGTCTTGTAAATTTCTGAGTGTGTCTTAATTCGGCTTCTATCCTTTTTCTTTCATGGATCTCTTCCTGGAGTTGCCTGTTGGCTTCTTCAGCAATACGCGCGCGGATCTGCTGATATTCCAATTGTTTTTGCGCGGTGAGATCATGAAAAATAATCTGCAGTGCAAACTGTCCGTTATACATGATCGGAATGGTTCTCACCTGGACCTCCAGCGTCTTTCCCCGTGCTGTCATGACTTTATATTCAGCGAGGTAATTGAGTTTTTCACCGGACTGAATTCTTTCGATTCTTTCTTTGGCCTGATCGCGATATTCCGGTAAAATAAAATCAAGCAAATTATGGTTCTGCACTTCGGTTTCGCTGATCTCCATGATACGCAAGGCGGCTGGATTCGCATAGATGATCTGCAGGTTCTGCTGAATGAAAATACCGTCCGGGTAAGTTTCAACCAGACTCTTGAAATTGGTCCATTTCTGGCTCAATTCCATTTCATATTTTTTCCTTGCGGAAATATCATTTATAAACCCTTCAATAAATAAAAGCTGGCCCGCTGAATTATAAACACCTTCACCTTTTTCCCACACCCATTTAACTTCTCCGTTTTTATGAATGATGCGGTATTCAATTTCAAATGAAGTCTTTGTTTTTAAGGCGTGTTCAATTTCATCCCTACCCACAAGAATATCTTCCGGATGAACTATCTGCGAAAAAGGAAGAGTCGAATTATTTAAAAAAACTTCAGGCTCGTATCCTGTCAGGTCAGCGGATCCATTGCTTCCATACAACATGGTCCAATTCTCATCATATAAACAACGATAGGCCATGCCTGGCAAATTACTGAGAAGGTTGTTTATTTTTCTTTCACTTTCCTTTAGCGCGAGTTCGCTTTCTTTCTGTTGTGTTATATCACGCGAAATTCCTTCAAGTTCTATAATTCTTCCGTTCGCGTCTTTAACATGCGAATAAGTTGTCTGCAGCCAAACGACATTTCCGTTCTTTGCAACATAGCGCAAAGTCATTTCAGAAACTTCCCTTGCTCCGGCAGCGCGGTTCCTGATATTTTCTTCGCTGTTTGCAACCAGTGGTTTGTCTTCGGTTAATAACAGTTTGTATCCCAGATATGGGTCCGCGTAAAATTCCTCGGGCGTATAACCAAGAATTCTTACAACTGAAGGGCTCATATAAGTTTACGCAGGTTCGTCACCGAACCTGTAATGAAAAATAATATCGAGCGCGTTCTCAGCGAGCAACCTGAACTTTCGTTCATTTTCCGCAATAAGAAGTTCCGTTTCTTTCTCCTTCGTAACATCTCTTGAAATTCCCTGTACCGAAACTATTTTCCCCTGCGCATCTTTTATTAATGAATAATTTGTTTCCAGCCACACTGTATTTCCATTCTTGTGAAAATAACGTGAGGTCTTTGTAACCGGCTCTTCCGGTATCTGATTTAGATTTCTAAAATCAAGAACCCATATATCCTCGGGATGCATTATATCCAAACCTGAAATGGAATTAGTATAAAATTCATCGGGTGAATAGCCGAGAATCTTTTTTACCGACGGGCTTATATATTCGTAATATGGGTCAGGAAAATAATTGTATTTATAAATTATATCATTTGCATTCTCTGCCAGTACTCTAAATTTTTGTTCACTTTCGCGGAGCATGTTCTCGAAATGCTTTTCCCGCGTAATATCACGGCTAACACCAAAATTGGCAATATGTTCTTTTTTATTGTTGAATTGCGGAAAAACACGCTCTTCGAGCCAGATGTAGTTACCGGTTTGATGATGGCGGAAGCGATAAGTGAATTTCTGCGGCTTCTTTTCAATTCTTATTCTATTCGCCACTTCCATTATTTTCGGAACATCATCCGGGTGACAATATTCCAAAATGGACTCACCTTTCTTTTTGTAGGCTTCTGTATCTATTCCCACAATTTTT
The DNA here is from genome assembly GCA_966211935.1 of uncultured bacterium. Classification (GTDB taxonomy): domain Bacteria; phylum Bacteroidota; class Bacteroidia; order B-17B0; family Aurantibacillaceae; genus AM-1111. The sequence continues at coordinate 4,380 of CBIHPU010000168.1, forward strand.
TCAACGTGCTCGGAAATATATTTTATCCTTCTCTTCTTTGAGAGGTTGTCAACGTAATAAACCACTTCATCAATGCATGATAAAATCAGATTAAAGTCGCTGATGTTATTTTCCGTTGCTTCCTCTTTTTTATGCTGCTTTGAAATATCGTAAAATAAAGCGGTATAGAGTTTTTTATTTCCTTTATTAATTGCTTTTAGCTTGATCTCTGCATAAAAACTTTTTCCTTTCAGTTTATTAATAAGCGCTATGCATGAAGAACCTTTTTTGTTATTTGAAGCGCATATTTTTTTTATAGCTTTTCTATGTTCTTCAGAAAGAAAATCAAAGAAAGAAAGCTGCTCTATTTTTTTTAGGTCTGACTTCTTTAATCCGAGTGACGAGGCGCCTTTGCCATTAATAAAATAAATTTTCTTCTCATCGAAAACGATACATCCCGATGGGAGATTCTCAATGATATTGAAATTATTGGCAATAACGGACCCGGTGGGTTTTACCGCAATACTTTTTTTTGAGATTTTTTTTCTTTGATCCTTCGCCATTTAATCAGTATCGGTTTTTTTCCTGATACGAAAACTTAAATAATTACTCTTCCTTATCTTTCTCAGTTTCCTTGTTATTATTCTCTTTTTTCTTTTCCCCGGCGGATTGTTTGAACTCCTCAAAGATACTCATTGCTTCTTCATATGTCGGATACACTTTAACTCCGTTAAACGCTATTTCCTGATCATTTTCATAGGTAATAACTAAAAACAACACACCCGTTTCATCATAAAATCTCCAGTCGCCGTCTCTTTCTCCTCCGGTAAAATTACCTTCAAACATTTTCTTTCCGTTTTCAAAAAACCAAACATGTTTCCCTTCGGGTGTTCCCTGCGTCCATTTTCCGTTATACCTGAGTTTTCCGGAAGTGGTCCACCATGCATTCCAAATACTGTCTCTTTCACCTGCTACGTAATTTCCCTTTTCAAGATAATTACCCATTTCATAAATCCAGAATCCTTCACGGTTGCCATCTATAAATTCTCCGGAACTAATTACTTTGCCATCATCATTATAATCAGTAAGGGGACCGTTTCTTTTTCCGTCAATATAATTTTCTTGTCTTAGTGTTTTACCATTTTCATATAACCATATCCATTCACCATCCTGCAAACCTGAAGAATTATAACTGCCAGTCTGCTCTGCATTACCTGATCCGTAAAAATATTTCCAATCGCCAATTTTTTTTCCTCCTTTGTAATTTCCTGTTCCTCTTATTTCACCTGTAACAAAATATTCTGTCCATTTTCCAACCTTCTGTTTCATGGAATCCGTTTTGCCTTTCTCAAGCATAAATCCTTCTTCATAATACAGAACTGAATCAGTTGTTCCGTTTTCATTGTAATAGTAATGGAATCCATGGGGAAAACTATCAAGAAAACCTCCTTCATATTTCAGTTTGCCGGTGGAATAAAATTCTTTATAAAACTGAATGTCGCGTAACTCTTTGGGATTTTCTATTTTCTTTCCGGCAAAAAACTTCTCCGTGTTTTTAATATTTCCTTTTTTATCGTATTCCTTTACATAACCGTCCAACGTTCCGTCACGATAGGTCATTTCTTTTTTTACACTACCATCTTCATAAAATTCTTTCCATTTACCCTGCTTCTTTCCATCATCACCAACACGATTCATTTTTTCTGTTCTATCAATAAATCCCCCTTTGTAATACGTCACTCCAATTAATACGGAATCTTCAGAAAACTCTAGCGCTTCACCTTCCATTTTTCCTCTCACAAACGGAACTACAAAATGAACACGTTTATTTTTGTGGTAAGAATAAGATTTTCCGCTTTTAATGTCTTCCACGTAATTTTCTCTTGAAACTATTTTTCCGCTGGTATCATAATTCACAATAAAACCATTCTTCTTTCCTTTTGAATAATTTATTGTTTTAAGCAGCTTCCCTCTTTCATCATAGAATTTCCAAACGCTGTCCAGTAAAAAGTTTTTTCTGTTTCCTTCATTTTTCAACACTCCGTTCATATAATAATTCTTCCAGTATCCATCCGGTTTTCCGTTCACCATAGGACCCTCGGAAGATTTCATTCCATTATCGAAATAAAAAATATTATATCCGTCCGGCTTTACTTTATTCGTATCTGCCTGAGCAGCTAAAAAAAATGAAGTAAAAATGAAACAACAGAAAAAAAAATATTTTACTGTGGAGTTGATCATAGTCCCTTTGATAATTCCAGCATTCTCAAGATCGGTTTCTTAGCTTTTTCTAGAAGGTCCGCGCTCAGAATTATTTGCGGTTCTTCATACTTAAGCGCGTTATAGATCTTATTGATGGTATTTAATTTCATATGCGGACAATCGTTGCACGCGCAGGTATTTTCAGGTGGAGCAGCAATAAAAACTTTGTCGGGCGAAGCTTTTTGCATGGCGTGCAAAATACCTGTTTCCGTAACAACGATAAATTCTTTTTTGTCAGATTTTTTTGTGTAGTTAAGCAAAGCAGTCGTAGATCCAATAAAATCCGCAACCTGTAGAACATGGTCTTCACATTCAGGGTGTGCAATTACATCCGCATCAGGATGTTCTTCTTTGAGAGCTTTTATTTTTTCAAGAGAAAAAATTTCATGTACCATGCAGCTTCCATCCCATAACAACATGTTTCGTCCTGTTTTCTTATTGATATAGACTCCCAGGTTTTTATCCGGCGCAAAAATGATCTTCTGATCTTTTGGCAGGGAATTAATAATGTGTACTACGTTGGAAGAGGTACAGATGATATCAGAGAGGGCTTTAATCTCCGCGGTACAATTTATGTAAGTGATTACAATATGATCAGGATGCGCGTCCCTGAATTTTTTAAATTGTTCTGGTGGACAGGAATCAGCAAGCGAACAACCGGCGTTGAGATCAGGAATAACAACTTTTTTGGTTGGATTTAAGATCTTTGCGGTCTCAGCCATGAAGTGCACACCGGCAAAAACGATGAGATTGGCATGAGTTTTTTGAACAGCTTGGGCGAGACCTAAACTATCACC
>CBIHPU010000169.1:0-7392 GCA_966211935.1 uncultured bacterium
CCTTACCTGCGTGGCTAAGGTCGAGGTCAATTGGCGGAACCAAAATAGAAAACGCAATGCTCATGTGTCCTGATTGAGGATCGATCTTGATGAAGTTCGCAGTTCCTTTAAAGTTTTTCTTGTAAGAAGAAATAGGAACGTCGCCATTGTTGTCAAGAGGAGTTGCGAAACGCGTACCTGCTACAACGTATTCTGTATTTTCTGTACAGAAAGGCGAAGAGTGGTTACCCGCGCTGTTTGGTAATTCAAGGATCTCCATTGTACGATAGGTTTTCAGGTCTATACGTGCAACACGCGGAGTGTTGTTACCGTTACCAAAAATCCAGCGTCCATCAGTAGTTCCATTGGTTTGTGACAATTCAAGGTGGTGAAGGTCGTCCCAGGGCACATAACCATGAGAAGTATTCAGCATTGGCTTTGTTTCTTCACTGTATCCCCATCCGTTTTCAGGATTCTGGGCAAACACTGGAATCACCTTTAATAATCTGCCGGAAGGCAAACCATAAACAGACATTTGTCCGTTGAAACCTCCGGAAACGAAGTTGTATACTTCATCATATTTTCCTGGGGCAACATACACCTGTTTTGCAGCGTCTCCTTCTACAACCCCTTCAGTTTTGGATGCGGGGGGCTTACATGATGGATTTAATAGGGCCAGTGGCAAGGTGGCGAGTAATGCCGGGATTAACTTTTTCATAACTTTTTTATTACCGTTTTGAAGTCTATTTATTTTATTAATTATTTCTGTCCGTCATTCTTACGCATAAATTCAAGCACGTCTCTTGCATCGCCAACTGACAAGTTCTGATTTGGCATACGCGTCAAACATTCTTCTAGCAGTTTTTGAGCAGCAGGATCTTTATCAAGCATGATGTCAACGTTAGTTACGAAGTTCATGATCCACTCAGGTTTTCTGCGATCTGTAACGCCTTTCCATCCCGGACCAACAACTTTCGTTTCGTCGAGTTTGTGGCAAGCGGCACATTTCATGTCGTAAATGCCTTGTCCACGCGAAACCATTTGCCCATCCAATGGGGATTTTAATTCGACATTTTTTATCTCGCCTATACCTTTGCCCTCATCCTCGGTTGGAGTTGCGGTTTCCGTGGCGTTGGTTGTTTCTGTTGCGGGAGTAGGGCCGGCAACTTCTGTTTCATTAGCCGGTTTGTTGTCTTGTCCGCATCCGAACATCATTGTAAAGAGAACTAAAAGCCCCAGGTTGTAGATTATTTTCTTTTTCATATTTGGTTTGTGATTGATTGGTTTTAAAACTTAAAAATGTATGCCGTTTGTCAGGGCTTTTTATGGTCCTCTGCTATCTCTGTTTACCGAAAAGATCGTTGCGCAATGATTAAAATTTATCGGACGCTCATCTTTATCAGCTTCTTTAGTATCACCAGACATAAATTGCTTATTTGATACAAACGTACTGAGTGCATACTGTCGAATAAATGAGCCTAATCATCATATTTGTATGACTGCGGTCATAAGTTCCAATCATTCTGTAAAGTTCTCCAATGAAAATGAATTGGAAACAACGAAAAATTTCAATGATGCTCATTTGAACGCTTGATTCATAACTTTCATCCTTATTTACTTATCGTTTATCCCTGGGTGAAAGTTTTTTTACCCTGAGAGCTATTCGCTTTAAAATTCAGTAAAATATCAGGATTCTGTAAATTATTTACCGCATGCATCCAAAAATATTATGAATGCATAGAATTTTTTAATGGATCACTAAAAAAATATTCCAAATAACTTGTTAGAGTAAAAAAAAGTATTTTAATACTGGTACAATATCAATCTGGTAAAAAGTAAAATGGCAAGCCTTTTTTGCCTGCCATTTTACGTGATTAATTAAATAATAAAATATATTATTTCATCTTGGCCAGCTGTTGTTCTAATTGAAAAGCGGCAGGAAACAAAATATTATTTTCAAGGTGTATGTGCTGGTGCAGATCCTCTTCAAACTCTTTAAGTTTCGCGTAAGCCAGCCTGTACGTTGTGCATGCAGATGCAGGTGGAATAAAATTCGATGAAAGCTCCTTTATTTTTTCCAGCAACATGCCGACTTCTTCATGTTCCTGTTCCATTACACCTATTGGTTGCATTACTGTCTGGAACTTTGATGATTCAAGTCCGCTTCCGTTGCTGTACGCCTGTTCGAGCCATTTAATATATGGAAACAGGATCTCTTCTTCCTTCATCATGTGGTGATTAAGTTCTTCGATTACCTGCTCAAATATATTCGCGATCTCAATTGTTTCGGGATGGGCATAGCCATGAACGCGCGCAACTTTCTGGGTGTATTCATAAATAACCGGCAGCGCTTTCTCAACGTATTTGTGATGAGTGTTTACAATGTAATCCGACAGAAATCCAGGATCCCACTCGGAGTATTTTTGCGAAGCGGTGACGGATTCAGTTTCCGTTTGTTTCAATTCGTTCTGCAGTTCCGAAATATTTATTCCTTTTTCCTGGCACGCTTTTTCCAGCGTTTTTTTTCCACCGCAACAAAAATCTATTCCGAATTTTTTGAAAACTTCCGCTTTCCTGTAGTCCTGCGCCACAAGCTGGCCAACGGTTGGTGAAGTTTCCCCGCTTTCTCTTTTCCTGATTTTTACTCTCCAGAATTCCGGGCCTTCATTCAGATATTCCCACGAAAATACATCCCCGCGTTCGCCCAGTAACTGATAATATAAGGGCTTTGGGTCATGATCATTATGTATTACAAATTCCTCTCCCGATTCGAGCTCGTCAAAGCATTCAAAAATTGTTGGATGCTTAAGTCGTGGTTCGATAACGGTTACGTCTAAAACTTTAATTGTGCCCATGTGTGATTTTTTTTTTCGATTAAACTATAAATGATTTGTGGTAAGTTGTCTTGTTTCAAAGGCGACTGTTCGCATTCTTCCAATACAAATCAGCGTAATGCCAGCGAGAATAAGAACGCTTAGAAATATTTGTGTAAAATGGTATCCCGGTAACGGAACCGAATAGAATTTAAACATCGCTTCAATAAACGCGGTAAGCTCGGTGCCAATAAAACCTGTAAAAAAAAGTGCAAGTCCCCGTTTTGTATGAACAAGTGTTGGATCTATATGGCCCTTTACTATAAAATAGTTGATCAGCGAAACAGTCACTATTCCAAGCAAAACAAGGTGCAGATATCCTATAACGAAGTTTCTTGATACAATTGTCATTTCTGTAATTAGAGGAAACGCGGAGATAAATTGCAGAATCAGTTTTAATAAGAACATAACTATCGCGAAGAGAAAAAGATTTCTTATTGTCCGCTTTTGCACGAATTGCGTTTTCACTTCCGCAATTATTTTTATCAATGGAACAGCAGCGAACAGTTGCAGCGCGGAAGAAATAAATCCTGTTATCCATATTGACGTATGTGGATCAGTCCATAATACGGAAAGTGAATAGGTGCTGAGGCAGGAAACAAAAAGTATCCAGAACAGGTATACTGATTGTCGCTTTGAAAAATTAAATCCTTCGGTTTGAATATATTTGAAGAACAATGCGAACAGGGAGAAAATGAACCACCCGTTGTATTGGAAGTGCAGATAAAAATAAATTGCGTTGTGATACATTTCAGAGCCGCTGCCGTACATTTTTACAGTTACAGGAATCGCCAGCGGGCCAACCGACGAAAGTATCATGAAGAAAAATGAAGCGAAGAGGAATTTATGCGAAATATCCGATGCGCCCGATCTCCTGATTGAATGTGATGTGGTCCATATGAACCAAAAGGTGGTGATCATATGGAGTGATGAAAAAAGGATAGAAAAAAACGCGTATCCCTGAATTAAAAAACTTACAAGCATTCCTATATTAAAAATCTGAAGCAGTATAAATTGAAGACGAAACGGAAGACTCGCTACTTTTTCTTTTGGTAAAAACGAACCTGTTATAAGCGTAAACAATGAAGTAAAAACCCACCCCAGGAAAGCCAGGTGAGAATGCGCGTGCAACAGAGGTTTATAATTTATTTGTAAACTCATAACAGGATAAAGCCGGAGAAAAATTCCTAATACACTAATTGTAATCAGCCATGCCAAAGAAACACTAACGCGTTTTTTTATTGCAGTATCCCATGTATTCATTCTGCGAAAAGAAAACTTCAATAATAATGAGTTTCACTGCGCAGTTAGATGACAAGGGACATCAAACTTTTATTTAATTCATGATCATTATCAGTGTTGTTTCTGTTGTGGGAACATTCTTTTAATACCGTTTTCAGTTCACTCTGTAAGCTTTGTCCCTTGTCTTTTGCGTAAAACAGATGCAGATTATACATCAGGTCTTTGTGGGAAATTGTTGGATTTTCCGCTTTAAGATCAGAGATCATTTGCTGAATCGTTTTCGGTCTGGGTCCCCACGTTCCGAGCAATTTCTGGTTTGCAGGGTTGATGCAAATTAGTTTTGGAATTGCCCGTGCGCCATTGGTTAGAAACTGATCCATCAGTAATGGATGTTCATCCCTCAACACAAGTTTAAGACTGACATTGCCATTACTGATTTGCGCGATCTTATTTATTACCGGCAGATTTTGCGAAGCGTCACCGCACCAGCCTTCTGTTAAAACCACCCAGGTTACTGGCACTTCAATTCCTGCAATCAGGTCGCGGAGTTCTGTATCCGGAGTAAAAGATTTTTCAATTCTTTGCATGCGCTGAAAATTCAGCTTTGTAGCCGACACCTTTTCTTCCGACTGATCCTCTCCTGTCGTAGCGTTGCGTTTAACCAGATCCTCCAGCATACTTACATATTGAGCGTAAGTGAATATCCTGGTCGCGGAAGTTATTTTACTTTCAGATTTCATTCGTGTTTTTTGGTAATATCAAATGTTGCTTTATTTGGTAAGTAAAACGATGACAGCCATCACTAAAACTTCTTAACTTTTTTTAAACAGAAAAAGGACGAGAAATTAAAAATTCAATGTTTATAAATAACGATGCGCATTTTAAAACAGTGATGCTGCTCATCGTTTGCGGATCAACGCCCGGGATACATTTGTTACGGTAAACTTAACTGCGTTCTGAAAATACTGTCCGAAAAATCATTCTGAACAGATTGTTTGAAAAGCAAGAATTTCATGCAAAGTTCAAAACGCAAACAGCAGCGTGATAATGGTTAGTGGTATTTGTAAAGGACATTCATGACTCGGGAAAGTTTCTGTTTTTTTTGTTAGTGAGGACCTGGGGATAAAGTTTGAGATTAATGCTAAGCTACACCAGACAGCTTATCACAGTTTCAATAACAGCTTAAATGCTTTCTCTATTCCCGGTCCTTTTTTTTGATGTCAGTTAAAGGGTTTTAATCCATAACAAGAATATTGCAGGATGGGCACAAGAAGGAAGCGGACAATTTTTTTTTCGCTGTTGCTATTGTTTTTTGTTTATACTTTTTATGTAGCTACCAATGTAACGGATTACAAAAAAGGTACTGAGCACCTGAGTGAAATCTCTCAGGACGGAAAACTTCTTTTTCAGAAATATAATTGCATTGCCTGTCACCAGCTCTATGGTCTGGGAGGTTATATGGGGCCCGACCTCACTAATGTAATGTCGCAGAAAGGAAAAGGAGAAGACTACGTAAGAGCTTTTCTAAAGTCGGGCACTACAAAAATGCCTGATTTTAAACTTTCAGAAAAAGAGATTGCCGCATTAACCGGCTATCTCAATTATGTGGATAAGACTGGTTCTTCCACGATAAAAAATTTTTCAGTAAACGCAATCGGAATAGTTGAGAGTTATGGGAACAAAGAATAAAGTGAGTATAATATTTATTTCGCTTGCGCTTATATCATTGCTTGGCGGAGTATTTTTTGGAGTTTGCGCGGCATTTCAATTCGTATATCCCGGTTTCATGAGCGGTATTCCGTTTCATAAACTTCGTCCGCTGCATGTTACGCTGGCGGTTACCTGGATTTTCTTTTCAGCCGTTGGAGGAATTTATTATTATCTGCCGAAATATTCAGGACTGAAATGGAAATTGAAATCATTGCCGGCAATACATCTTGTTTTGTTCCTGCTTACGGGAATTGCAATTATTGGCAGTTACTTTCTTGGAAAGTTCGGTGGACGCGAATATTGGGAGTTCCCTCCTGTTCTCGCAATTCCAATTATTGTTTCCTGGTTATTGTTTGGACTGAACTATTTTCAAACGGTTTTTTCGAAGAAGGGAAAGTGGCCGGTTTATTTGTGGATGTGGGCAACAGGAATCTTTTTCTTCCTGTTCACTTTTATGGAATCGTATTTATGGATCTTTCCTTATTTCAGGGAGAACATTGTGCGCGATATGACCATGCAGTGGAAAGCTTACGGCGCGTTAACCGGATCCTGGAACATGCTGGTGTACGGAACAGCGATTTTCGTGATGGAAAGAATTAAAGGCGATGAAAGCATAGCGTATTCTAAACTTTCTTTTGCAATGTATTTCCTGGGGCTTGTAAATCTGATGTTCGGGTGGGCGCATCATATCTATAACCTTCCGGTAACTCCGTGGCTTCGTTATTCGGCCTATGCCGTAAGTATGACCGAGCTGATTATTCTTGCAAAAATTATCTGGAACTGGCGCAAATCTGTAAGCGCATCAATGAAAAGAATACATTTTCTTCCCTACAGATTTCTGGCGGCATCTGATGTATGGATCTTTCTGAACCTTGTAGTTGCAATTCTTATTTCAATTCCTGCAGTTAACGTGTATACACATGGTACCCATGTTACAGTGGCACATGCAATGGGAAGTACGATCGGAATCAACACCATGATATTACTTGCTTCATGCCTGTTTATACTCCGCGATATCTCCGGAAAAAAAGTTGTTGCAAAACAATTGTCGAGCATTGGTTTCTGGACCATCAATATTTCACTTGTAGTTTTCTGGGTCAGTCTGTTTACCGCAGGCATTTACAAGGGAGTGCTTGTGATAAACAGCGATCTTCTTTTCCAGGATATTATGCAACGTATTGAACCCTGGCTGATAACGTTCGCAATTGCGGGATTGGGAATATTTGCGGGATTGGGCTGTGTTGTTGTTCCCGCACTGATTTCATTTTCACGTTATGTATTTCAGAAAAAAGAGCCCGTAATTAATTTATATAAGGAAGAATTAAAGAACTCATCAGTTTTTGAGAAGCTGAAAAAAACCGCTTAACATGTCAACGAATTATCCATTACAAACCGTTTCTTTTAAGAATACCCAGCTCGCTTTCATAGATAAAAGTGACAAGGAACTCAAGCGTTCCGGCTGGCTCTTTAAACTTATCAATAAGCCTTCTATTGTAAAAGTGTTTTCTAAGTTAACTGTCTGGTCAATTCGTGCCGGATTACCTGTTGAGGGAATGATCAAGAGCACCATCTTCCGGCAGTTTTGCGG
>CBIHPU010000170.1:0-7334 GCA_966211935.1 uncultured bacterium
CGCGACGGGTTTCTCGCGGAGAGGCGGAGTTAGCGGAGAACGCGGTTCAAAAAAAATTCCTTTGTGTCCTTTGTGGTACTTTGAGCACTTTGTGACCTGAAGAAATTCTCACGACGGGCTGACGTTATTTTATTGCATATACGCCGAGAACTTCAAACAGTAATGTGTTCCAAAAAAATTTTACTTCTTCACTTCCACGTATTTTTTAAAATTATCCAGAATTGCCTGCCAGCCGCTACGCTGCATATCAACAGAATTGGTTTGTTCTGCATCAAAAGATTCTTCAATCTCTGTTTCACCATTCTTTTCAGTGAACTTCACCTCAACTCTTCTTCCGTCAGCCTTCGTGTAGCTGAGAAATTTATTGACTTCAACTTTATCATATATTCCTTCGAAATCAAAACCCTGACTTTTGTCTTTCGCTTCCATCCTGATATTGAATTTTCCACCAACACGCACATCGTTCTTTGCAGCGGGCGAATGCCAATCCGGCGAAGCTGAGTTCCATTTTACAATGTGTTCAGGTGATGTCCAGTGTTTCCAGACAATGTCCACCGGAGCATTAACTGTACTTTTTACTGTTACTTTCTCTGTTATCATGATATTGGGGATTAAAAATTTTCTGCAAGTTCTTTCACTTTCAGCAATGCTTTTGGAAATGTTGAATTAAAATATTCAAAAAACTCTTTTGTAATATCCACCTCAACAGTTAAATCTGTTGCGCCATTGATTTCTTTAAGCGTATAGGTTTCCATTGCTCCATTCCATTTCTGTGAAATTGCGCTTTCAGGTTGTTCCTTTCCATCCTTAACTTCGCCAAGATGCTTAAAGGACATTATTTCATTTTCTCTTTTTTTATTGATGATGCTGAACATTCCATTTCCTTCAGGTGAAAGAAATCTTACGCGGCTTCCTTCATCCCAGTCAGACTCTGCATAGGAACCTTCTGAAAAAACGCTTGTCCACTTACTGTAAGTATCCTTGTCCCAAAGAACTTTCCAGACTTTTTCTTTAGGCGCGGCAATGGTGATAGAAAACTTTTCTCTTTGCATAGTTTAATTTTTTGGCATTTTTGATTTGTCCATAAAAAGAATATTCCAACGGTGTCCGTCGGGATCGGCAAACCCGCATCCGTACATCCAACCCTGAATTTCTGTCGGTTTTGCAAACACGTTCCCACCCGCTTTAGATACTTTATCAGCCAAATCATCAACTTCCTGTTTGCTTTCCGCATCAAATGAAATAAGGATCTCATTTCCTTGTTTGGTATCTGCAACATTGTTCTGCGTAAAATTCTTAAACATCGTTTCAGGAAAAAGCATAACGATAGTTCCTTTGCTTCCAACCACCAACGCGGCTGAATTGGGATCAGGATTTTTATCGTTGAATGAAAATCCGATTGCGGAGAAAAACTTTTTTGAAACGTTTACATCTTTAACGGGTAGATTTAACCAGACCTCTTTTATCATTGGGAATGAATTTTAGATTTACATAAGTAATAAAATTTTGATCCAAACGCAATGTGGAGTAGATTGCCCGGTTTCACGCGGAGGATGAGGAGAAAGCGATGAATTATTTTTCACTCGACGATACGACGGGTTTCACGCGGAGAGCGCGAAGTTAGCGGAGAGCGCGAAGTTTTGATATCCTTTGAGTCCTAATAAAGTTCTCGCGACGGCGCGGCGGTTTCACGCGGAGAGCGCGGAGTGAGCGGAGAAAGCGGAGAACGCGGTGATTAATTTTTCTCGCGACGATCGCAACGGCGCGACGGGTTTCACGCGGAGAGGCGGAGTTAGCGGTTCAAAAAAAATTCCTTTGTGTCCTTTGTGATACTTTGAGCACTTTGTGTCCTGAAAAAATTCTCGCGACGATCGCGACGGAATTTCACACGGAGAGAACGGAGTTGACCGAGCGCGCGGAAATCAAACTTCGAACTTCAAACATCAAACTTCAAACAAATTCTAATATGTCTAATGTGTTTTTAAACGACTAAATTTTCTCCAGAGTATCGCGCGTAAAATCTCCCCGTGTATTACCTGTGTTAAGTGTAGACGCCGGTTCGAACAACATAATCGCGACTTCTTTTTCCGCAACAGGACGATGTTCTACGCCTTTTGGTACGACAAGGAATTCATTTTCTTTCAGCAAAATTTTTCTGTCGCGGAATTCCATTGTAAATTCTCCTTTCAGTACCAGGAACATTTCATCTTCATGCTCGTGTTTGTGCCATACAAATTCACCCTGGAATTTTGCAAGCTTCACGTGCTGACCATTTAATTCAGCAACAATGCGTGGATTCCAGTGATCGTTGAATAAGGATAATTTTTGGCCGATGTTTACTTTTTGCATGATAGAGAATTTACAATTAAAGCTAAATTAAATTTTTTCGTTCCTGAAGATGAAATAGCGAATATAGAAAACACATTTTAAAATAAGTTAATTCAATCTAAATCCCATCAATAGGGGGAGAAGCAGCCGGTATATTTGAAATAATTTTGATTAAGAATTATTTCACTAAAAACTTTTCAAAATGAAAACAAAAGTAATACTGGCAACTATAATCATTTTGCTTACAGTTACCAACTTTAAAGCAAATGCTTCCAACGCAGACAATCTGGTATGTCTGAAAAATTATATTCCGAAATTGCTGCAGGAAGAGATGAGTACCTGGGATATGTCGGCACTTGAAACGAAACAGGTAAGTGCCGAAGTTTCGTTCCAGGTTGATAAAGACGGTAATATTCATGTTTACAGTATAGACACAGACGATGTTCTTTATGCTTCAATTCTGAAAAGCAATATGGAAAAACTACAGATTGAAAATTGCACGCCCGAGCTCGATAAAATTTTTACCATCACATTAAAATATAAGAGGTCCTGAAAATTTTCCAACTAAAGAAAAATTGACACATACCTGTTAAAATCATTCGTCTCAATGATATATTTCCACCATGAAACAACTTTCATTATATAAATGCAATCAGGGATACGGGATTAATAACGTGATATATGCAAGTTAAACCGAATTATTTCAATTACATGGTGATTAGATATTAAAACATGCAATCAACTGTTGATTCTTTTACGGATTCCCATGTGAATTAATCTGCCAACAACCCATGCAATAAAAATTCCACCTGCAAATCCTCCGGTAATTCCATACGCGTCATCGTTTAAGTGCCGGCCTAATTTATATGCATACATAAGAAGATGTACAGTAAAAATACAGATTGCATAAATGAATCCGTAAAGGAAAGTAATTTTAGATTTGGTTTTCCAGAGCGCGGTAAATAAAATTATCCATGCAGGCAAAACTCCGCTCCATGTGATGAGTGAGTTATCATGAATGTAATTTGAGTCGGCCTGATACCAACCGAAGAAATATATTACAAGAGTTCCTGCAATATTCGTAATAACTGGTCCGGTCCCCTCCCATCCAAAATCTTTCAGCTCTTTGGCCGGTTGCACCAAACTACCATCTTCATAAACAAGTGCGCAATGGCAATAATCACATACGTGTCCTGCTCCATCATAAGGAGCACCGCAGCCGGAGCAACGTATTTTAAGTTTCTTCATGTATGCTAAAGTTAAAATAAAAGACGATTCATTTATTTTTACGCAAATTGTATTTGATGTTGTTATTTTTATGAACGATAAATTTATGAAGCGAAAATGAGACGGCTATTCCTGGTTTTTTTTGTTATTTCGTCTTGCTATCATTGTTTTGCTCAATTTCACATTGAGGAGGAAGAAATAATTCCGGACAGACCAGGATTTGGGGATGCAGTTTCAGTTGTATTAGAGCGAATGCTTCAGGTAGAATCTGGTTTTTGGTTTGAGAAGGAGATAGTGAACCACCACGTTGCAGAGGGAATAGGTATTAACTCTACTTTATTACGTTACGGATTATTTAAACATACAGAGCTGCGATTCGATTACAATATCTGGAATAGCAGAACATACGAACCGTTTATCTCCACTACCGGTCTGTTTCCGTGCCGGATCGGAATGAAGTATTTTCTAGCGCATAATAAAGGAATTGTCCCGGCTGTAACATTCATCGGAATGCAGGAGCTTCCGTTCTCCTCCACGAAAAAATTTAAGCCACAACACTATAATACAGATCTGCAATTTTCATTCTCAAATGCGTTAAACCATAAACTAAGTTTTTGCTATAACCTTGGAGCAGTAATGGATTTCTATAAAAACATAATGAGCTATTATGCTTTGTCTGTCGAAATTTCAATTACAAAAAAAACAGGCTGTTATATCCAGGCACATGGAAGACAGTTTAATAACAACCGCGCAATGTTCTATACTGAGGGAGGAATTATGTTTTATCCGAATCTGAATATTCAATTCGATTTATCCGGAGGTTATAAGATAGTTGAAAAGGAAGCTGGGACGGTAATCAGATCCGGGGAGCGTTCCTGGTTTTTCTTAACGGGAGGATTTTCCTGGAGGATAAAATCGGTTAAGAAAAATCGGGATTGAAGACACTTAATGGGCCCTGAGTAACAAATTATGGGCGTTTAAACTAAATTTCTCAAGCGTGCCTGAGCAAAAAAGAGAAACTAAGACCAATTGAAAATAAAAAATCCCCAATGAAGTTTGAGGATTTTAGACTTACCCTTTTTAGGCTTTGGTAGAAGCGATCCGAAAGATGTCGAACATTTGCATGTCCTGAAATAGAACTCCTTCGTCGTTCACCTCAGGACACTAAAGCGAAAATCCTGATGCTCTGATCAGGATTTTCTGCTTTAGTGGTAGCCCCGACAGGAATCGAACCTGTATTTAAAGTTTAGGAAACTTCCGTTCTATCCATTGAACTACGGGGCCAGTATCTTTTTTAATTTCTCTTTTCCGCTTCCGCTTTTGTAATATTTTTCTTGTTTGCGTGCTTCAGTCCAGTTCGGATATTCTTCGCTATGCACCAGTTGCCAAGGTAAAAGTCCTTTAGTGTACCTGTTTTTTCCTGCATTATGTTCCTTTACTCTGCGAGTTACATCCTTACATATTCCAACGTATAATTCACCATTTCTTTCGCTTCTTATTACATACAAAAATATCATTTTGTCCCTCTGACAGGAATCCCTGCCTGCCGGCAGGCAGGGATTCCTGTATTTAAAGTTTAGGAAACTTCCCCCTGGTGCAATTGCATTTCGGCGAATAACCGTTCCCTGCCTTCGTGAGGAACACTCCGGCAGGCAAGTATCCATTGAACTACGGGGCCAGTATCTTTCCTTTTAAACTCCTCGTTGAATAACAAATTATAAACGACGAACGACAAAAGCGAATGCAAAGATAAGTTTTTTCCTCTCATTAATAGGGATTTTTGAGGGTTAATCCCATACAATACTACATGTAAGTTTGCGTTACTTTTATTTAAAAGTATATTTGTATTGACCCCGGATAAACTAATTAATATGAAGACAAAAATAGTTTTGGTAACTCTACTTGTAGCCGGTATTTGCGGATTTATTTCAGCAAACAATCCTGACAAAAACAAAGGGAACCCGGGTAATGATACAGTTAAGGATGGGTCTGTAAAAGCGGGCGCAATTAAACCTGCCGCAACAAAAACAGTAACACCTGCTCCTGTAAAACCAAAAGTAACTCCTCCACCCGCTCCAAAACCTGTATCCTACGAAAACAAAGCGCCTTCTGTATTTACTTTTACTGTATTGAGCACTTATTTCAATATGCCCATTCAGAAAAAGTAACTCGTGTTTTTTTTAAATCGTCTTCCCGAAAATTTAAAGCGTCTTACAACTGCTTCTTCACAAACTTAGTAAGTATCACTATAGTCTGATCATTGATCTTTCCTTCAATCTGCCCCGTATTATCTGCAACCAGTTTTATTTTCTTAACTACTGTTCCTTTTGACGCGGAGAAACTTGTTCCTTTTACATTGAGCGCCTGTGTCAACACTACTGTGTCACCGGATTCAAGCGTGTTACCAAATGCATCTTTATGCACATCCGCAACTTCATATGCGCTCATTGCCCACTCAATAACACTTTCATCCAGGTCAACAGAGTTAATCAGATTGGATGCCCAGTCCTCGTTCTTGTATTTTTGCAAGATGCGATAACTTAAAGCCTGAACAGCAGGTTCCGGATTCCAGATACTTCCTTCAAGAACTCTCCAATGAAAAGAAGCGTTATCGGCATCCATTGCTTTCAGACAAGTGTCACAAACAGCAACCTGATTGGCGATTGAATCATCACTCTTCGGACTCACGGTATAACTGTGAACGGCGTTTTCAGTATTGCACAATTCGCACAGCCCGCCGTTTCTTGCTTTTAATTCGTTTGATAGGGACATAATAAAATATATTTTTTGAGAGGGTAAAAGTAAAAGGATTTTTTGATGGATGTTATTAAAAACAAAGGATCCGCAGAACAAAATGTGGTTTTGAGACAAAACACACGAGGAAAAAATTGGTTTATTTCATGAATCCAATGCTGATATTTTATGTTCAGTTGACGCAGGTGAAATAATTTCAAACAAATCCAACAACCACTTTATTCCTCCTCATAAACAGATATTTCATAGAAAAGAAAAATAATTAACGACCAATCGCTCATACCGTCAGACCAAAGACTAACTAAATCCTTTTCCATTATGCATTACGTACTTTCTTTGTTATTTTTGGCGCTTATTAAAAAATTCCCCAAATGTTTAAAAAATTACTTCTTACAACTGCTCTCATACAGTTGGCGTTTTCAGTTGCATATGCTCAACCACAGGGTTGCCCGCAATTAGTAGATCAAAATCAGGGATCTTCAAACTCCGGCACAAATGGTAATGACCAGTGGCAGTCTTTTACAGCAGGAGCAAACGGATGGCTAACAAAAATTGAAGTTGAGCAGAACGGCTGTCAATCCGGCTCAGGAACGATAACCGTCTACGCGGGCGCTGGAACAGCCGGAACAGTTTTATATACCAACAGTTTTTCAATTTCAGGATGCTCCGGTATTGCACCGATAAGCATTGCGCTGAACAATGTACAGGTAACACAAGGAAATATATACACTTTCCGCTTGCAAACGAATATAGCATATAGTCTAACCTGTCATACAGGAAGTTTATATCCAGGCGGAACATATTATTCAGATGTATACGGAACGCAGAATACCTGGGATCTGTTATTCAGAACATGGGTTAATGCAACAACATTTCCGCCCGCGTCTATTACTCCTACCGGAACGGTTTCAATTTGCCAGGGCAGTAACGCAACCTTAAACGCTAACACTGGCGCTAACCTTGCGCATCACTGGGAACAAGGCGGAGTTGCAATTGGTGGCGCAACAAATCCAACTTATGCTGCA
>CBIHPU010000171.1:0-7328 GCA_966211935.1 uncultured bacterium
AACCTTGACAGCATCAACGGTTATAAAAACTTTTTCGAACTCAACAACTCAAATTATTATTCAATACTTACATACAAGGAGAGATTTGGGAAGCTGGTCCTTAATGCGGGAAGCTCTTTCAGTTATAACCTGGATGATATTATGCTGGACAGAAACGAAATAAAAACACAAAATAATCTGAGCCAGGGAAGAATAGTATTGAGCCGGGAGTTACCAAAAAGAATAATGGTGCGGCTTGGAGGAGAATATTTTTATCATGAGGATAAATCCTCATTCAACGAATTCAAAAGAGCAATGTATGATAATTACACAACAGCTTTTGCGGAAACAGATATAAAAATTAAGCGGGTGTTTGTATTAAGATTGGGTGGAAGAATGGATAATTCCTCATTATTAAAAAGACAGGTCTTTTCCGAACGTGCATCACTTGCTTTTAAAGCAGGAAAAAACGGGTCCACTTCTATTGCATACGGAACCTATTATCAGAAACCTGAAAATAATTATCTCTGGAACAATTCCGCATTAAGTTTTGAGCAGTGCAGGCATTACATTATCAATTACCAATATATAACCGACAGCATCACTTTCCGCGCGGAAGTTTATTATAAGAACTACAACAACTTTGTTCGCCAGACGCCAATGCTGAATGGACAATATTATTATCCTTCTGTCACTTTCTTGCCCGACACGTTTAATGGCGGCGACGGTTATGCGCAGGGACTGGATATTTTCTTCCGCGACAAGAAAACATTTAAAGGGGTTGATTACTGGATTTCTTATTCATACCTGGACACAAAAAGAATGTTCAGAAACTATCCTGCCAAAGTAATGCCATCCTTCGCGGCAAATCATACCGCTTCACTTGTTCTTAAAAAATTCTGGCCGAAAAGAATGTTTGGCGGAGGCATTACCTACTCTTTTGCAACCGGCAGACCATATTACAATCCTAACAATCCGGATTTCATGAGCGACCGGACAATACCCTACCATGCTGTGGGGATCAACGCCAACCTGATTAGGAAAATCGGTAAATCATATACAGTATTTGTACTTGCTATTACAAACGCAATTGGCAACAAACAGGTTTTCGGTTACCGTTACAGTACAGACGGACAACGAAGAACAGAGATCAATCCAACTGCGCCACGCGGTATATTTCTCGGAATGTTCATGAGTTTTGGAATAGACAGAACGAAAAGCGTTATTGACAATCAATAATTAGAAATGAAAAATTATAAATTATAAATTATAAATTAAGAACAATGAAAACAACGATCACAATTCTATCGGCGCTTATGCTGATGTTTTCTGCCAACGCGCAGAGCAAAAAATTTGTCGGTGGCATGAAAAAAGCACTGGTACAAATGGATTCAGTTAAAAAAACCGAACAATATCAGTCGGTGGCAAATGATTTTGAACGAATTGGAAACGCAGAAAAAAAAGAATGGTTACCAAATTATTATGCGGGCATGTGTTATATATTAATGGCCTTTGAAGCTCCGGTAGATAAAATTGACACCTATTGCGACAAAGCGGAAGTGTTTATTAATAAAGCAGATTCGCTTAGTCCAAATAACTCCGAAATCTATGTTTTGAAAGCGATGATAGCCAGCGCGCGCATTTCTGTAAATCCAATGCAGCGGGGTATGCAATACAGTATTCAAAGCGGAACCTTCCTTGAAAAAGCAATGTCTCTCGATCCAAAAAATCCGCGCGCTCATTTACAAAAAGGAACTTCAACCTATTTTACTCCGGAAATGTACGGAGGAGGAAAAAAAGCTGCTAAACCATATCTTGAAAAAGCAGTTGCAACCTTTAAGGAGTTTAAACCGCTGACAGAAATTTATCCAAACTGGGGTTTTAGGCGTGCAGAGCAATTGCTGGAGGAGTGTGGTAAAGAATAGGTTGAGAGTTGGGAAAGTTGAAAGTTGAAAGTTGTCCTTAATTACCAAATCATTATGGAAGAAAAAGAAATAAACATAAATGAAAGCATCGCCATCATGCATCAGATGGTGAGCAGAGCAAAAAACAACATCTCGGAAAATGGATTCATGTTCATTTTCTGGGGATGGCTTGTTTTCGCGACAGCAATTGCTTTTTACATTCTTATGCAACTGAAATATCAATGGGCGCCAATTGTTTGGATGACAATGCCGCTCGGCGGAATTTTTTCTGGTATATGGGGATTTAATAAAAGAAAAAAAGAAAAAGTAAAAAGTTACGTAGACAGTTATCTTGCATTTGTGTGGGTAGGTTTTTTAGTCAGCCTGCTGATTACTTTGGGAATGGGATTTCATTTGAAAGAACATTGCTATCCCATAGTTATAATGTTGTATGCCATTGCAACTTTTATTACGGGTGGAATTATTCAATTCAATCCGCTCATCATCTGCGGAGCAATAAGTTTTCCAATAGCGGTGGGAGCTTTTTTTGTAAGCTTTGATGCGCAGGTTTTGTTTCTCGCTATGTCGATAATGATTTCATACATTATTCCCGGGCATTGGCTTCAATTACAATACAGGAAGAATGGCGTTTAAGGATCTTGATCCAATATTACATTCACAGTTGCGGCTCGCCGTAATGTCACTGCTTGTATCAGTGAAAGAGGCTGAATTTACATTTCTGAAGGAAGAGACAAACAGTACCGCCGGCAACCTGAGTGTGCAACTGCAAAAATTAAAAGACTCGGGTTATATTGAAATCGAAAAATCATTTAAAGATAATTACCCGCAAACCATTTGCAGGATCACTAAAAGTGGAATAAAAGCCTTTGAAACCTACATCAGCGATCTGCAGGAATATATTAACGTAAACAAACAGGCTGGAAAAAAAATAAAGTGAGCCGACAACGAAGTACTGAATGACTATAGCGGAGATTACAATAAAACAATCGACATCAGCGGCTCACCAAATGGAATTTATTTTTTAAATGTGCAGCAGGGTAGGAATAATCCTGTAAAGAAAGTAATCATTCAATAATTCTCATTAAAACAAAAGTGCCTGGAAAGAAACTTCAGGCACTTTTTACTTTGTGAAATAAATGTTGTTTGAAGTATTTAGATTAAGCTACAACAAGAAAAATCACGGACATTTCAAAGAGTGGAGCTTCTTTAGGGATGGCTTCCCTAGGGGGGACTTCCTTTACAAAAACCAAATCAAACTACCCAATGTTGAAAAAAAATTCTCTATGAAAACAACAATATTAAATTCAGAAATCTCTAAACTTTCACACCAATCACAAGTATATCATCCACCTGTTCAAGAGTGCCGCGCCAGTCTTCAATTGTTTTAAAAAGAAAATCTCGCTGCTCGTGAATATTCAACGCGGATGCTTTTATCAACAGCTCACGAAAATGTGTAACCATGAATTTCTTCCCTTTCGGTCCGCCAAATTGATCGGCATATCCATCTGAGAATACATAAATAGTATCGCCTTTCTGAATATTGATAATGTTATTAGTGAATGATTGATTCTCCGTTCCCTCCATCAATCCCACCGGAAATTTATCGGCATGATACTGGTGTAATTTACCGTCACGCACAAGATACATGGGGTTGAACGCGCCGGCAAAATTCAGTTCCATCTTTTTAAAATCGATGGCGCACATGCTCATATCCATTCCGTCTTTGGCGTTGTTATCTTCTGAATGTCCATGGTGCAGGGTCCTGCTCACTCCTTTCTTCATTGAATCCATAACCTGCGCGGGACTTAATGGCTCGTGATCAGCAATTATATCCTTCAACAAATTATATCCCACAATACTCATGAACGCGCCCGGCACTCCATGGCCTGTACAGTCCACCGCAGCGAAAAAAACTTTACCGTCCTTTTCATCCACCCAGTAAAAGTCTCCGCTTACAATATCTTTCGGTTTATAAAGTATGAATGATTGTGGTAATAATCTTTTTACCAAGGCGTCCGGCGGAAGAATTGCTTCCTGAATTCGTTTTGCGTAGCGGATAGAATCTGTAACGTGCTTATACAGTACTTCCAGCTCCTGGTTCTTTTCCTGGATCTCTTCCTTCTGACGAACAACTTCTTCCGTTCTTTCAATTACTTTCTGTTCAAGTACCCGTTCGTTTTCTCTCAGGTCACTACGCATCCGCAGCAAAGCGTGCCCCAAAGTATCGTGTTCGCTTAGTGGTTTAAAATATGAATCGAAATTACCCTGTCCCACTTCACGGGCAAATTCAGTAGTACGCTGCATCGATTCTACCAGTTCATTCAGCGCCATATTCATATCGCCGATCTCATCGTTACGGTTGGGGATCCGCTGTGTCGGCAAAATCCCCAAACTCATGCTCTGCAGAACGCCTTTTAATCTTTTTACAGGTATTACTATTGAACGAACAGTGAAAATAGCGATCAATATGCCTCCAACAACCAAAGTAAAACCTAACCATTTTACAACAAACTGAAGGAAGTCAAACGACTCAAACATTTTCCTCGTCGTTTCATTCGCTTTTACCTTCTGCAAATTGATCATCTTATCGAGCTTAACGAAAAGATCATTTATCATAATACTTATATTATCCAACGCGTCATTCCCCAAAGCGTCATTCAGAGGATCGCCATAGCTGTCCCAATCAACATAGCGATCCATGATCTCCACTTTATAATATTCGAACAATGAATCACACAGGTGGGCGATCAGTTCAAACTCTGCTTTGGTATTGGGTTGCCATCCTGTCTTTAAAGAATCAAGCTGGCCCTTTACCATTGGATATTTTACCGAAATAAGCTGACGAAGATTGGTTTTGAATGATGCGTCAGAACTGGAAGTAATGTGCTTCCACTTTGTAATGTAATTGTGAGATTTCTGCAGATCTGATTTTAATTCTTCAAGGTGAGCTACAGTTGGAATAACATTATGCACCACCTCGTCAGTTTCTTTTCTACTCTCATTGATTGTGTAATTGGTAAGTAAAAAAGCAACAATTGTCAGAAATATAAGAATACCAAAGCCGGAACCGAGTTTTCTGCCGATGGTAAACTGAAACGCCATAAGGGAATTTGGAGCAATTTACGAAAAATTAGCATTCCTCTTTTACAAGGCCTGCTTCAATATCCGCTTTAAGTTTTTCGAAGAGCTCTTTGTATTTTTTAAATTTCTCTTCTTCGTTCAGAGAATAATAAATTCCCATCAATCCTTCTAGAATTTTTGGACAATTTGGTCTAGTTCGTAAAGCCCTTTCCATAAACGGACGCGCCTGGAGGAAAAACTTGCGGGACATATCCTCAATGATCTGAACGCTATCAAGCGGCGTGTCAAAATCCATAACTTTCATAATAAGAAAGGCGCCCTGGTTGTAATAAATGATTCCGATATTGTAATTCGCGTCATTATTCAGCGAATCAATATCAAGCACTTTCAGATAAGATACTTTTGCAAGATCATAGTACTCCTTTTTCCCGGTTTTTTCAGCTTTATCCTGCAACGCGCTTCCCGAAGCAAGTTCAAATTCAATTTCCTTCGCCTTCAGATTAAATGACGGCTCTGCTATTACATAAAGTTTTTTGAATTCGGCAAAGTTCTCTGAAGCTGTTACAACGTCCGCGTTATTCTCCAATGCGCGCTTTGCGTCGTTATTGAATTGCCCGGCTATCCACTTTAACTGTTGTTTAATAATATCACGATTACGTGAGCTGGTGTCGATATCCCAGGCCTTAAGGAATAGTTCAACCGATCTCTTTCTCGCTGGACTACGGTAATTTCCTGCTTCGCGCGCTTTGTAAATCTCTTTCATGATCACACCGTAATACATGTTTGCAGGAGCAGTTGAGGAAATTCCAGCATCCGAAAAAGAACGTTCTATATAAAGCTTCGCGCTATCGAGAATTCCCTCTGATTTATTTTTAGTGTAATCATTATAAAAGGACACGGCCTTTTCAAGATCTTCCTGTCCGTTGTATTGGGCAAAAGAAGTTGAGCACAGGAAAATTCCCATGATCAGCAACAAAAATTTATTTGTTCTTTTAACCCTCATCAATTATAAACGTTCTTCGCAAGATCTTTTAAGTTGGTACTTACTTTCAATCCCGACTTTTGCGCGCTTGCCGTATTTAACTCAAATGCCTGTTTGTTTTCGTGAACCACAAAATTTATTACCGCTCCGGCTTTGGCCATTCCATTTTTGTCCGTCACTACAAGAGTTCCCTTGCCTTTAAACATGGACATTGCATCTTTAACCTGCGAAGAATTATCCCCCAGCAGATAAAGGATGTTGCATTTTCCCGCATCACTGAGCGAGGTAATATTTTTTATTTCGATTTTTTGTTTTCCGACCATTTTCTGCTGAGCCATTTTTGTAAGCTCCGAAGAAAGTCCGGGATTAGTGCCCATTACACATATAACAAAGTTGCCCTCACGCATGTTGGCGGGCCACTCAAAATAACGAGTAAAGTTGTACAGGTAAACAGCTTTAATTCTGGCGTTGGTGTCGTCTTTTTGCAGGTAAGTGAACTCAACCACGTCTGCCGACATGACCAGGAAAGCTGCTAATATGAATAATATGCGACGCACTGTTTGGCTAAAGGCAAATAGTCTGCCAAAAATTTTAACGCTGTAAATATAAATATTTTAAACACAGAAACAGATTCAAAAATCCTGCTTATGAACTGGTTACAAAAAAAGGGACAAAAAGGATTTCCCTTTGTCCCCGTAACCGGCAATATTCAGTTCCTTCTTACTTACCGAATGGCTACCGGCATGTCTTTAGGCGCTTTTATGGTAAAACCAAAAGTAATTTTCTTGTTGTCCTTTGCTTTTAATGTTTCTCTCCATACCAATTTGCCATCCGCTTCATTATACGACGCGCCATCCAGTTCTATCGCTTCTACCACAACAGTTTTATTCCTCGACATAGGCAATTGATCGATCACTTCTATTTCAATTGACTTCGCGTTTCCGTTTCTAATTAAAATATCATATACATAAGTGTACACTTTGTCATTATCGATCAATTTTTCTTTTGTCTTGTCCTTAGATTTGATGCGTTTTACTGAAACGTTTTTGTCCTGGCCGAGAGAAAGTTCGAGCGTATCGCTCACAACTCCGGTGTTCAGGTATGTTTGTCCAACATATGTTCCGTCAAAATAGATGGTTGCATTGCCCGGAAGTAAATTCATATCCTCCCAGCCTGAAATGCGCGCGGTAAGAAATGCGGTCAGATCTGCCTTCGGAACACATTTGTAAACATATTTTGTTGCAAGTTCCTTCTGATCTACACTTACCATATGGTTTTTATTGTCAGAAGGTATGGTATAGGGAAGCTTTATTTCAAACTCCGCCTGTATCATATTCTGATCAACTTCAGTATATTCATAG
>CBIHPU010000172.1:0-7313 GCA_966211935.1 uncultured bacterium
GTTATTCATATTCTGCACAACGAAGTTACAGAATTTTAAAACACGGAATTCATGGGAAACAGCGGGCGATTCATCTTCCCATTATTAATATCAGCGAAAGCCGGAATTACTTTTTAATTCCAAACAGAATTCTTATTTTTATTGTGCACTAATGAAAAGAATTCTGACATATCTCCTTTTATCAGCTTTGATCACAGGCACTGTTTCATCGTGCGGAATTTTCCGGCCCAAGAATCAATGCGACACCTGTCCGCATTTCGGAAAGAAAAAACATTGATCCATTAAATTTAAGCTTTAACAGCGTCCGGATTTCTCAGGTTGATGAGCTCATTCATTTTCATTGAAAGGTCCATGAAAAGAATTTTCGCGTGAGCATTTCTTTCAACGTGATAATAGGCGTTATTCAACTCTTCAATCATTCGTTCAAAGTTGCCTCGATGAACAAACGGGGAGAACTTCTTTATGAATTCCAGTTCGTTTCCTGCAAGTTTTACAAGTGTAGGAGTTCCATAATTATTAACCAGGCACTCACGTAACAAATGAATTGCATACTGAATAAAATATTTCTGTTTCTCCCGGCCCATTGCAGCTGTCGCGTCAACCCACTCACTCACTTTAAAAATATCGAACTTAAGAGCGCTGCGCATAAAAAGCTGGAAGTGCTGAAGAAATTCAACGCTGCCTGCGTCATCTGATAATAATTTTAATGCCTCACGGTAATTTCCGTCGCTCAATGAAGAAATCTGCAACGCACGTTCGTTGTTCACTCCAAATTTCTGTCGCAACTCGTTTGCCATTACTTCATCATCAACAGAGCCGAACTGAACCAGCTGCGTACGTGAAATAATTGTAGTGAGTAACTGATCGAGATGCGATGTTACAAGAAAGAACAAAGTGTCATCCGGCGGTTCTTCAAGAATTTTTAAAAGTTTGTTGGCGGACGCGTTGTTCATTTTCTCAGGCATCCAGATGATCATGATCTTATAATTGCCTTCGTAACTTGTGTAGCTGAGCTTTTTTATGATCTGATCACTTTCATCGGCGGGAATTACCGGCTGTTTATTTTCAGCGCCAAGTTCATTGAACCAATCAGCTAAAGTCATATAAGGCTGAGTGATGAAGGCTTTTCTGAAATCGCCAATGAGTGAATCGCAAACGCGAATGTCTTTTGACAGCGCGAAAGGAAAAACCAAATGAAGATCGGGATGCTCAAGTTTTTTTATGCGAAGACATTGCCTGCAAACGCCGCAGGAATCAGTTTCCGTGCGGTCGGGACATAAAATGAATTGCGCGAAGGCAATTGCCATTGGAAGATTCCCGTTCCCCTCTGATCCGTTCAAAAGCAGCGCGTGGGGAATTCGTTTGTTCTTCACCATTCCGCGCAGGCGATTCTTTACTTCTTCATGATTGAGTACTTCCGAAAATTTCATCCGGGTACTAAGATACAAACAGAAACGCCTTATCGCACTTTCGATTTCTTAAAAAGGAGGCTTATAAAAGATCATTAGCCAGGTTTGCCAATTCACTTCTCTCACCTTTTTCCAACGTAATATGAGAGTAAATCGGCCTGTTTTTTATTTTGTCGATGAGGTACGAAAGTCCGTTTGACTGCGCGTCGAGGTACGGAGTATCGATCTGGTGCACATCGCCTGTAAAAACAATTTTAGTGTTATCTCCGGCGCGTGTAATAATTGTTTTCACTTCGTGCGGGGTAAGATTCTGTGCTTCATCTACTATAAAGAACACGTTGGATAAGCTTCTTCCTCGAATATACGCCAGCGGACACACAACAAGTTTTTCATTCTCCACCATTTCATTAATCTGTTTGTGTTCCTTCTCCTTTTCGGAAAACTGATTCTTGATGTATTTCAGGTTATCCCACAGTGGCTCCATATAAGGATTCAATTTCGATTTGATATCCCCAGGCAGGTAACCAATGTCTTTATTACTTAGCGGGACGATGGGACGAGCCAAATAAATCTGATGGAAATTTCTTCTTTGCTCAAGCGCTCCTGCAAGTGATAAAAGGGTTTTTCCCGTTCCGGCAACTCCCTGTATTGTAACCAGGCTTATCTTAGGATTCATTATCGCGTCAAGAGCGAATGCCTGCTCCGCGTTTTTGGGAATAATTCCAAAAGCAGAAGACTTCTGCACACGACGCAAAGCGTTTACCTCAGCATCATAAGAGGCCAGA
The DNA here is from genome assembly GCA_966211935.1 of uncultured bacterium. Classification (GTDB taxonomy): domain Bacteria; phylum Bacteroidota; class Bacteroidia; order B-17B0; family Aurantibacillaceae; genus AM-1111. The sequence continues at coordinate 2,195 of CBIHPU010000172.1, forward strand.
ACAGATTTGCTTCCATTCTTTAAAATAAAATTATGATTGGCAAGGGGAATTTGTTTTTTGAAAATTCCGGCCGCATCAGTAAGTCCGGCTTCATACAGTTCATTAATTGCAGCAAGAGAAGCTTTGTCTAAAGTTGTAATTCCGGTATATAGTTCCTCAACGTGTTTGATCTTTCCGGTCTCATAATCTTCAGCTATCAGGTTTAATGATTTTGCTTTAATACGAAGATTAATGTCTTTAGTAACCAGCACAACTTTTTTGTCAGGATTCGTTTCAGCAGTGAAAAGCGCGCAATTCAAAATTTTATGGTCTGCTTTGCGTTCGCCAAAAACTTTCTCAGCATCCACCTTACTGCTTTGGCTCATCTCTATCTTAAAAAGTCCGTGACCTTTTCCGTTGATGCGTGTCCAGTCCTGCAGAGTATTGTGACCAGAAAGCTTGTCAACGTAACGTGAGAACTCACGCGCGGCGTAATTTTTAGTATCGTTTCCCTTCTTAAAATTGTCCAGTTCCTCAAGAACCGTTATAGGAATTACAACATCATGCTCAGCAAAATTCTTAATTGCGGTATGATCATAAATAATTACGGAAGTGTCGAGAACAAAAATTTTCTTTTGATTCCCTCCTGCTGCAGATGTCTGTTTTTTCATAAAGTGGAATTGTTCCGATAAAACTATCAGAAAACATTCCAGTCTGGTAAAAATGAAAAACTAATAGTTAACAATTTTACGTTAATTGGTTTTCACCTACTTTTAACAAATCGGTATGTGGAAAACCAAAGATTTGACGAAAACAAACAACAATTTTGCTTGATTTTGGAAAGGCGTTAGTCTATATTTACCCGATGCGGTTATAGAATGAATGTGGGTTTCCACAGAATTTCTTCAACAGCAAAACCATTTAACCCAAACCAAATGAAAAAAGTCCTTACCCTGGTATTAATTTCACTGTGTACATTCAGCGCGCAGGCTCAACTCTGGGTTGAGAAGATGAATGATCCCAATGCTAACTTCTACGATGTTCAGCAGGAATTCAACAACTACTGGGCAAACAAACCGTACGAAAAGGGAAAAGGCTATAAGCAATATAAAAGATGGGAATACTTTATGGAGCCACGCGTTTATCCAACAGGAAATAAAACGCAGGCATCTCAGGCTTACGAAAAATTTGTTGAATGGCAGAACTTAAATGCCAATGCTCATTTATCCGGCGGAAGTAATCCTGTTGTTATGACAACAACCTGGACTCCTATTGGACCGATGGGCGCGCCGACCAATGGGAACGCCGGAAGAATAAATTTTGTGCGGTTCAATCCGAGTAACGCAAGCATCATTTATGTTGGCGCGGCAGATGGAGGATTATGGATCTCCACTAATGGCGGCACGTCATGGACAACCAACACTGATCAGCTAAGTGTAATAGGCTGTTCAGATATTGCAATTGATCCAACAACACCAGCCACAATGTATCTTGCAACAGGTGACGGTGACGCAGGTGATTGTTACAGCATAGGCGTTTTAAAATCTACAGATGGTGGTATAACCTGGAATACAACGGGATTAACCTGGACCGTAGGTCAGGGCCGTACCATAAGCAGACTGATCATCAACCCAAACAATCCGCAGATATTAATTGCAGCAACAAATATTGGAATTTACAGAACAACAAATGGCGGCACTTCATGGACAAACGCTTCAACCGGCGGCTATAAAGATGTGGAGTTCAATCCAGGCAATCCAAATACGGTTTATGCATGCGGAACAACTTATAAACGATCCTTTAACGGTGGCCAGACGTGGACAACAATAACAACAGGGGTTCCAACAACAGCAAACACAGATCGAATGTCAGTCGCTGTTACTGCTAATGATACTTCGTATGTTTATTTACTTGCGGGATTAAGTTCCAACAACGGATTCCAGGGAGTATATCGTTCTACCAATGGAGGAACATCATTTACAACAATGTCAACTTCTCCAAATCTTTTCGGGTGGAGCAGCACCGGTTCGGATACGGGTGGACAAAGCTGGTACGATCAGGGATTTGCTGTGAGTCAGACAAACAAGCAGGAAGTTATTGTTGGAGGAGTGAATGTATGGAGAAGTACGAACGGCGGAACAAGCTGGACAATTTACGGACACTGGACCGGCAGCGGAGCTCCTTATATTCACGCGGATATTCATGATATTATCTTCAGCCCTTCAGGAGTGATATGGATTGGATGCGATGGTGGTGTATTTAAAAGAAATGGCGGAGCATGGCAGGATTTGAGCACAGGAATGAATATCGCACAGATTTATCGTGTTGGTTTATCTGCTTCAAATGCAAGCTTGCTGATCACGGGTCACCAGGATAACGGAACCAATCGTTACAATGGTACTTGGGGTGAAGTTATGGGAGGTGACGGTATGGATTGCTTTATAGACAGGGCCAACAATAACGTGATGTATGGCGAGCAATACAACGGAGATCTGAACAGGTCTACCAACGGCGGAACCAACTGGACTTCTATTATATCAGGACTTACCGGATCTGCAGCATGGATGACGCCATGGCATCAGGATCCTACTGTAGCGAATACAATTTATGTTGGATACCAGCAATTATTTAAATCAACCAACCAAGGAACCAACTGGTCACAGGTTACAGGCTCAATGACCGGTACAAGCACAATAAGAGAGTTCGCAATAGCTCCATCCAACAACCAGGTAATTTATGTTATAAAAGGAAATACATTATATAAAACAACAAATGGTGGCGGCGCTTGGACCAATATTACCGGAACTTTACCAACCGGAAGTGCGCAGATGACGAACCTTGCTGTTGATCCATCAGATCCGACGAACGTGTGGGTTACTTTTTCAGGGTATTCGGCTGCGAATAAAGTTTTCACAACAACTGATGGCGGGACTACCTGGACAAATATTACAACAGGCTTACCAAACCTTCCTGCGAATACTATTTGTTACACTCCAGGTTCAACCAATGATGCAATTTATGTAGGTATGGATGTTGGCGTTTACTATCGTGATAATACAACAGGAGCCTGGGCGCTATATAATGTAGGACTTCCAAATGTTGTTATAAGCGATCTTGAGATTTATTCGCCGACAGGAAAATTAAGAGCGGCAACCTATGGACGAGGTGTATGGGAAGTAGATTTATATAATACAGGCGCGATGGCTCCTATTGCAAATTTCTCTTCGAACCAACAGGTAATTTGTCCGGGAATGACAATATCCTTTACGGATCAATCTTCTTTCGTTCCGACATCATGGGCCTGGTCAGTTAATCCGTCAACTGGAGTAACAATTAATACTGCTACTTCGCAAAATCCTACCATGACGTTTGCAAACGCCGGAACATATACAGTAACGTTGACTGCAACTAACGCTAACGGAACAGATGCCGAAGTAAAGAACGCTTATATTACAGTAACGGGAACTCAGGTTTTACCCTTGCAGGAAGGATTTGTCGCCGCAACATTCCCGCCAGCAAACTGGACAACGAAAGACATCAACAGCGACGGAATTTTCTGGGCGCGCCATGGAACCGTTGGCTCACAGGGAACAACCTCATCCATGTGGTTTGACAATTATACTTTAGATGCCGCGGGTGCAAAAGATGAAATGCAAACACCGCGATACGATTTTTCAGGACTCTCTTCTGCTACACTAACCTTTGATGTTGCATACAGGCAATATGATAATACCTATTCAGACACACTTGCGGTTCTTGTCTCTACAGATTGCGGAGTGACCTTTACACAAGTTTATATGAAAGGAGGAAGCACGCTTTCCAGTGTCGTTGGAACACAAACTGCAAGTGCATTTACACCATCATCAGCTGCACAATGGAGAGCGGAAACAGTTAGTTTGAATTCCTTTATAGGTCAACCAAGCGTTCAGGTTGTATTCCAGAACAGGGGAAGATGGGGACAAGCATTATACGTTGACAATATTAATATAACGGGAGTCGGAGGAGTTGCGCCAACAGCAAACTTTACATCTTCAACAACAAAATGTACTGGTACTGCAATCGCGTTTTCAGATGCGTCTACAGGAAGTCCAACTTCGTGGTCTTGGTCAACTTCGCCATCTGCAGGTGTAACGATAACTACAGCGACTACACAGAACCCGACAATGACCTTTACAAATGCCGGGACATATACTGTTTCTCTCACGGCTACAAATTCATTCGGAAACAATACCAGCAACCAGACAATAACGGTTATAGCAACGCCGACTGTAACAGCTACATCACAAACAGTTTGCGCGGGAACGTCAGCAACAATTACAGGTTCAGGTGCGAGTAGTTATTCATGGAATACCGGCGCAACAACAACTTCAATTTCCGTTACGCCAACCGTAACCACAACATATACTGTAACAGGATCTACTTCAGGTTGTACAAACACAGCTACTTCAACAGTAACAGTAAATGCTCTTCCAAACACATCAGTAACGTCGCAAACCGTTTGCGCAGGAACTACAGCAACAATAACAGCAAGTGGTGCCTCCACTTATTTATGGAGTACCGGTGGTGTAGTTGCGTCAATTGCGGTCACTCCAACAGTGACCACAACTTATACGGTAACAGGAACTGCTGCAAACGGGTGTACAAAAGCTGTAACCTCAACTGTAACTGTGAATGCAGTTCCTGTTGTTACTGCCAACTCACAAACAGTTTGCGCCGGTAACTCAGCTACAATTTCTGCCAGCGGAGCAACAACCTATTCCTGGAACACCGGAGCAACAACTAACACGATCAGTGTTACGCCTGCATCAACAACTACTTACACGGTTACCGGAACTGCAAACACTTGTACCAATACAGCCACTGCCACGGTAACTGTTAATGCATTACCGAATGTCACTGCAAACTCGCAGACAGTATGTGCCGGAACATCAGCAACAATTACTGCCAGCGGCGCAACAACGTATGCATGGAATAACGGCGCGACAACAGCAAGTATTACAGAAACACCAACTACAACTACAACCTATTCTGTAACAGGAACCGCAGCCAACGGATGTATGAATGTTGCAACTTCAACCATAACAGTAGATGCATTGCCTGTAGTAACAGTTGCAAGTGAAACTGTTTGTTTAGGAAACAG
>CBIHPU010000173.1:0-7294 GCA_966211935.1 uncultured bacterium
GCAATATTTCGCGTTCAGGAAACGGTAAGGGACAGCTTATAAAAGGATTTTAATGAGAAAATTTTTATTGTTTTTATTGTGTTGTTTCTACCTTGAAACCATTGTCTCTCAAAACGGCAAAGATGATTACGTAAGTGAAAACTTTATTCGCTACGATGATCATATCTACAAACCGAACATAAAAACTGTTCAGTGTCATGAGTCTTCATTTTCAATGAATCCTCCAATGATCGAATTCCATTCTGATCAGCAGATTGAAGTAAGTTTTGACGACCTGGAAGGAGGTTTTAAAACATATCAGTACACTTTCTATCATTGTGACGCGTCATGGAATCCGGACGACCTGATGGTGAGTGAATACCTGAGCGGATTTTTTGATGACCAGGTAACAAACAGAAACAGTTCCTTCAACACGGTTGTTCAATACACACATTACAGCTTTGCGTTTCCAAACACAGCTATCCGTTTTACAAAAAGCGGAAATTACATTGTTCTTGTATATGAAAACGGAAGCAAGGAGGAACCGGTATTAACGCGCCGGTTTGTATTGTATGAGAACCTGGTTACTATTGGCGCAAATGTTCATCAGCCTTTGGGCAGCGACAAATTATACAATACACATGAAGTTGATTTCAGTATTTTCTTTACAGCTTATAAAATTACAAATCCATACATTGACCTTAAAGTAGTGGTCACGCAAAACAACAGGTGGGATAACGCGATCTATGGACTCAAACCGTTATTCGTAAAAGATAATGAACTTACATTTGATTATGACGATGGCAGCAATTGTTTCAACGCGAATAATGAATTCAGGTTTGTTGATATCAAGAGCGTTAAATATCCTGGGCCCGCCACTGCAAATATGTTTCGTGACTCGGTAAGTAAGATCATGCAGATTTATCAGAAATACGACGAGGCGAGAATGTTCAAACGCTATTCCAATATACGCGACATAAACGGCAGGTATTTAATCAAGGCGAACGAAGGCACTAACAGCGACCTGGAAGCGGATTATTTTCAGGTATACTTTTTTCTCCCTTATGAACAATCCGTCAGCATTGGTAATCTCTACATCGGGGGACAGCTGTCAATGTGGAAATACGGAAAAGAAAATAAACTGAATTACAACGAAAAACGAAAAGGATATGAAGGCAGTTTGTTCTTAAAACAAGGCTACTACGATTACCAATACCTGTTGTTGCGGGATGGAGAAAATAAAGGAGATGCTGAGTTTATTGAAGGAAATCGCGCGGAAACCGAAAACGATTACACGATCTATATTTATCATCGCACAAACGGAACTTTCTACGACCGCCTCATCTGCGTGAAAAACCTGAATTCGGTTAGAAACTGATCTTTTTTATTTCAGAAAAACATCGCTGAAGTCCCGAATAAATCCGATAAAAGTGTTTAAGTAAACACTATAGTTTATCAATCTTTTCAGGTTCGGTAAAATAGCAACATTTCACTTGCAGGCTCTAAAAATACCCCTACATTTGTATTATCTCAAAATTCTATGATGCAAGTGAAAGACGTTAAGGAAACAGCCCCAGCGCAGTCTCCGTTGGCACAAATGCTGAAATACAATCACGAACAGGTTGTTTTCTTCAATGACAATGAAACAGGTTTAAAGGCTATTGTTGCTGTTCACAATACTGTATTGGGTCCCAGCCTGGGCGGTACCCGCATGTGGAATTACAATAATGAAGCGGAAGCACTGAATGATGTACTACGATTATCAAGGGGAATGACCTATAAAAGCGCCGCGGCAGGATTAAACCTGGGTGGTGGAAAAGCTGTCATCATAGGAGATGCAAAAAAAATCAAGACTGAAGCTTTACTGAGAAGTTTCGGAAAGTTCATTGATTCTCTTGGTGGAAAATATATTACCGCGGAAGATGTTTCGATGAACAGCCGCGATATGGAAATAATTAAAATGGAAACGGATTATGTAAGCGGCCTGCCTGAGAACATGGGTGGAAGCGGTGATCCTTCTCCTGTTACCGCGTACGGAGTTTATGTTTCCATGAAAGCTAGCTGCAAAGAAGCTTTCGGTACTGATTCATTAAGTGGAAAAAAAGTATTGATCCAGGGTTTAGGAAATGTTGGATCACACCTGGCAGAACACCTGCACAAGGAAGGCGCAAAGCTTTTCATTTATGACATCAATGCTGAGCGCGTTAAAACGCTGGCTGAAAAATTCAAAGCCACAGTTGCTGATCCGAACACAATGTTCGACCTTGATATTGACGTATACGCACCATGCGCGTTAGGAGCTGTGCTGAATGACAATACTTTGTCACGCTTAAAATGCGCAGTGATCTGCGGAGCAGCGAACAATCAGCTGGAAGACGAAGAAAGACACGGAGAAATGGTTCGCAAGAAAGGAATTCTATACGCGCCTGATTATGTTGTAAACGCCGGTGGTATCATAAACGTGTTTTACGAACTTGAAGGATACGTACGTGAGCGCGCAATGAAACACGCGGAAGCAATTTACGGTACAACCTGGAACATAATCCAGACAGCGAAAGAGGAGAATATTCCAACTTACCTCGCAGCTAACCGCATTGCAGAAAAACGCATCGAATCCATTGCTAAACTTCGGGCCCGTTTCTGACCAAAATCACATTATCCTGCGCTAAAAAATTAATTTTTACCGCTTTTTACTGATTATATTTGCTGCTGTAAACATTAGATACAGCTTAATAAAAGTTCTTTATGCTCAACAGAAGATTCCTCCGAATAAAAGTGATGCAAGCGTTATATAGCTACTTTCAATCAGAAGGTAACGATATAAAGAAAGCGGAAAAGGAATTAATTACCACGCTTGATAATATTTACAGCCTCTACCTTTGGTTGCTGGCTCTTTTAAAAGACATTCATCAGCACGCCAATATGGTCGCTGAGGATGCCAAGAACAAAAAGCTTCCAACCCGCGAAGATCTCGACCCGAATACAAAATTTCAGGACAATCAGTTTTTAAAAGCGCTGCAGGAAAGTAAATTTCTTACGGACGCTCTCACCAAACGCAAGATCAACTGGGATAATGACGCTGATGTGGTAAGAAAGATCTTTAACGATATCCGCAGTTCAGACGATTACAAAAAGTACATGGGTACACGCGAGGGCACACTTAATGAAGACAAGGAATTGTTGATGAATATTCTGATCAACGTTATTGCGGAACATGAGTTGTTGACTCACTTTTTCGAAGAAAAAAATGTTCATTGGGCCGATGATCTTTTTGTTGCAATAATCGGCGTAAAGAAAACAATGGAGTCATTCGACGGCAAAAAACTTTTTCTTCAATCGCTTTACAAAAACGAAGCGGAGGACCTTGAGTTCGCGAAAAAACTTTTTGAGAAGTGCATTATCCACAACAACGAGTTTGAAAAACTGATCGCTGAAAAAACTGTAAACTGGGAAGTTGAAAGGATTGCGCAGATGGACGTATTACTCATGAAAATGGGTCTTGCTGAAATTCTGTTCTTTGAAAACATCCCCATTAAAGTTTCACTGAATGAGTATATCGACATTTCAAAAGAATACAGTACGCCTAAAAGCAAAGTATTCATAAATGGTATACTGGACAAGATTGTACTCGATCTGAAGAGCCAACAAAAAATCGTTAAAACGGGGCGCGGGTTACAGGAAAATTAAGAACTTTACCTATTGTACATCTTGTCACTATGAAAATCTATTTATTACTACTCATTCCTGCCGCTCTTCTTTTTTCCTGTACAGGAGAAACGAAGGAAACTGTTGACTCAGATCTGGTAAACGTAAGTAAAAGCGCAACCAGCGCGAACACTCAACTGCCTGCTATTTCATTTGATGAAAGCGTGCATGATTTCGGAAAGATAACACAGGGTGAACGCGTGAAATGGAGTTTCCACTTTGTGAACACTGGAAATTCGAACCTTGTAATTTCAAACGTTTCTACAACCTGCGGCTGCACAGTAGCGGATTACCCGAAAGATCCCATTGCTCCCGGAAAAGACGGAAAGATAGAAGTGGAATTCAACAGTGAAGGTAAATCCGGAATGGTTGACAGAAAAGTTACGGTTGTATCCAACTGCGAACCCAACTCAACGGTATTGACAATAAAATCAGAAGTTATTGTCCCGCAGGAGCAATATTCAAATGAAGTAAAAAAATAAATAAACCAAACAAAACAAATAACAGAAACAATGTCCATTAACCAAACACTTCTCATGTCGCAAGGTCAGGGCGGAAGCGGCCTTATGCAGTTACTCCCTTTACTTTTAATTATTGTAGTATTCTATTTTTTCATGATCAGGCCACAAATGAAAAAGCAGAAAGAAGCTAAGAAATTCATGGAAAACATTAAGAAGGGCGACAAAGTGGTAACAATAGGCGGCATTTTCGGAAAGATCCACGAGATACAGGACAATGCATTCATACTTGATATAGCTGAAGGCGTAAAAATCAAAGTATTGAAAACAGCCGTGTCAATGGATGGTTCTGCCGCGCTGAACCAAACCCAAGCTTAACAGCATTTGAAAAAGCAACCCAAACTTTTCAGAATAATCAAAAGCTCATTACTGAGCCGAAAAGTTGTTGTATTTTTTCTTTGTTTAATTTTATCAGGACTAGCCTGGCTCGTAACGGCGTTCAAACGTACCAGCCAGGCTACTTTTTTTTTTCACGTTACATTCACCAATCTTACAAAAGATAAAGTGCTGATGGGTGAATTACCCGGAGAGCTTCAACTGGATGTAAAAGCTACGGGCTTTAAACTTTTTTTTCTCTCAATGAGAAAAGGAATGAAAGAATTGGTGGTCGATTTTTCTTCGCTTAAAAAAATGCGTGATAATGTCTATTCATTCTCTCCTTCCAGCAACAATTATCTCGGGAGGATAATGAACGCCGACGTTGAAGTGGTGCGTGTGAAGCCAGATTCACTTTATTTCACATTCAACAATTCTTATTACAAATCTGTTCCTATCAGGCCGGATGTAATGATTGATTTTGAGCCGGTTTACAGTCTTTCTTCCAACATAAAAACCAATCCGGCGTCTGTAGTGTTAAGCGGCGACAGCAACATTGTAAAAAAGATTGACAGCATTACCACAGAAAAAGTAATCCTTAATCGCCTCGACAAAAGTGTGAAGCAAAAGGTCGGACTGGTATTTCCGGAGGAATTCGGAACTAAACTCTTCGCTTCCGTTACAGAAGTGCAGGTAGAAGTTAATGTAGATAAGTTCACTGATTCTGAAGTGGAGATACCGATTGAAGTTTTGAATCTTCCCGAAGGATCAAAAATTAAAACATTCCCCGAAAAAGTAAAAGTGAAGTTCCAGGTCGGAATGAATGATTACGAAAGCATACGTCCATCAATGTTCCGAGCAGTGATCGATTTAAAAAATGCAGATCCGAAGAAAAATTACATGAAGATCGAACTGGCAAAACAACCCGGCAATATCCGTAACATAAGGCTGTATCCCGACAAAGTTGAATTCCTAATAAAAAAGTAAATGCCAGTAATCGGACTAACAGGCGGTATTGGGAGTGGAAAAAGTACTATCGCTCTTTTTTTTACCACGCTGGGTTATCCCGTTTATTATTCTGACGAACGCGCCAAAGAACTTTATTTTGTTCCCGAAATCCGCACACAGATTATATCGCTGCTGGGTCAGGAAGCCTATATCGATGATAAAACATTAAATAAGAAATTCATTTCCGAAAAAATCTTTTCAGATTCAACACTACTGAATAAAATAAATTCAATCATTCACCCTGCAGTTAAAAGGGATTTTATTGAATGGCAAAATAACAACTGCAAATCGAAATACGTTTTTAAAGAAAGCGCGCTGTTGTTTGAAACCGGACTTTATAGAGATTGCTACAAAAATATTCTTGTTACCGCTCCCGAAAGTTTGAGAGTTGAGCGTGTTATGCGCCGCGATCATTTATCCAGGGAAGAAGTGTTGAAAAAGCTAAAGAACCAATGGCCCGATGAACAAAAAGCCGCGCTCGCCAATCTTGTTCTCAATAATGATGGTTCAGTGCTATTGATTCCGCAAATTCTGAATTGGTTAAATAAACTTGAAACTGAATAAAAAAAGATTCAATAAATTTCCTTACCAGAAGAAAAACTGACAATTTACTTCCTGCCAAGGAAAATTTCTCCTAACTTTAAATTGTTAAGAGGAGTTAAATGCTTTCACGTTTACATCTAATTTTAGTCTGCTTTCAGTTTTGCGTTTTCTCTTTATTAAACGCGCAGACTGATGTTTCATTGCAGCAACAGTATGCGACAGAAAGAAAGCTCGTTAAGCAATTCAGTTACCAGGATTCAGCAAAGTTATTTGAACACGGACAAAAGGCCATTGAACTTTTAAAAAAGATGAAGTCCTTTAGCCTGGAGGCTGAGATAAAAATGAGTTATGCCAACTATTATTTTTTCCAGGGCAAATACGCGAAGGCCGCAGAAATATACAATGAAGCGGAAGCCATAGCGAAAAAATATGATAACGACACACTACAGAATATCATTCACCTGAAGCATGCTTTCATTGAGATCGAACTCGGCCACTGGACAGAATCAAAAACAAAATTTGAAGAAGTTTTATCCAACTCAGAGAAAATACACGATACAACAACTTTAATTGAAGCCTACAACGGTTATGCCAACCTGAAGGAAAAGCAGAACAAAAATGATGAAGCGTTAGACATTTACAATAAAGCGCTTCGCCTTGCACAACGCGCGGACAAGGACTATCAATACGCCTATCTTCTTAACAACCGCGCGTTACTGAACATGAAACTCAATTATACAGATCGTGCGCGTCAGGACCTGCTGGAAGCTTTAAAACTCTCCAGTGAAGATCGTTTGGTTGGAAATCTGCTGAACAATATTGGCTTGATCTGGATGGGTGAACATAAACTGGACTCCGCACTCCATTATTTTCAGCGTTTTTATTCCCTCGCAAAAAAATCTAATTTGCCTGAATGGTTGGTTGTAAGTCTTATTAATATTTCGCAGATAAAAGCGGAAAAAGGAAATATTAATTCCGCTATAGCAAATTGCGACAGCGCGTTGTTCATTGCACAAAAAGATGGAAGCATTTACCTGATCCCGAGAATTCTTAACGCGCTGTCAGATCTATCGATCCGGAATAAAAATTATAGTAAGGCAATTGATTACGCTCAGCGTTCGCTGGAAGCATCCAGGGCTTCCGGATCACTCGATGATATTCCGATGTCATGGAACCTGCTTTCCCTCTCCTACTCCGCCATCAAAGATCACGAAAAAGCGTTTGAA
>CBIHPU010000174.1:0-7287 GCA_966211935.1 uncultured bacterium
AGTTAAAATGACCTGATGAATCAATTTTCATCAGTGCTGCCCCGGTGTATTGGGAAATTAGCAAGCCAGTACTAAAATCCATGTCCATGTTTTTTGAGATCAAATAATTACAGTAAACATTACAATCTTTATCCGTTGTGATTCGGTCAATTCCCAGTACCTGGCGTGCCCAGATTAAATCTCCGTTAGCATGTAGTTTCAGCAAACATTTTCCGTCATAATTTGTTATGCCGGGAGAAGTAAAATTTAAAACTCCGGGACCAGGATCCATGTCAACTGAATTGTTAAATGCTATACCCGAATTGATATTCTGGTTCTTATCAACTTCCAATTCCGTGACCATGTCGAATCCCGTGCCGCCTAATTGTTTAACCCACAAAAAATTTCCGGCAGAATCCAGTTTCAATATAAACCCGTCGTCTCCTCCTATTGCTGTTAGACTAAAAACATTTGGTGATGGATCAAAATCAACTGTCAATTGGAAAGCGCCACTTATATATATATTTTTATTAGAGTCAATAGTCATTGATTTTTTGTTGGCATAAGCACAATTTATTGCATAAACAAAATTTCCTGCTGAGTCCAATTTCTGAAGAAAGATGCCAGAGGGGTTGGCAGTGTTCAAATTGAAAACAGCGGGACCAGGATCTAAGTCTGCAGCACCGGAAAAGATACCAGTCGTATAAAGATTATTTTCTAAATCAACTTCTAGTGATAAATCCTGTTGTGAGTTTAAAGTTAACTTCTTGCACCAGACGAAGTTTCCGTACGAAGTTAATTTTAAAGTGAAGAAATCATTGCTATAGCCCCCAACCATATTGAAAACAGAAGGTCCAGGATCAAAGTCAACAGTGTCACGAAACTTCCCGGCTAAATAAATATTGCCGGCGTAATCAATTTTCAAATCAAAAACATAATCATCATATAATCCACCAATTCTTTTAACCCAAACTAAGTTTCCCGAAGTATCAATTTTCTGAATAAAGATATCTGTGTTTCCAGCCGAGCCCAAACTCATATTGGCTGGACCTGGATCAAAATCAACCGTATCCGTGAAACGACCAACAATACAAATATTCCCTTGTAAATCAAAGCTGATATTCTTGGCTTCACTGTTAATACCGGGTCCATAATATACCCACTCAAAATCCTGCGCCCTTCCAAAACTTACAACAACCAATAAAATAATCACGTAAAGTTTTCTCATAAAATATGATTTTTACAATCCTGCTAAATTTATCAAAATCTTTACTCTCTGCAATGTAAACTGCCTCCTATTTCCAGCCAGATCCTAAAGAATTCATTAGCGAAATAAATATCTTTTTTAAGAAAATTTGCGATAATCATATTGCGCGCACCCACTAATCCCGTTTTTCTTCCATTCAAATAGTTTTATTCTACCACCAATACAATTTCAAGCATCTTTGTGTAACATTTTAATGAATTAAACTGTCTTATCTCAAACCAGTCATACATCCATGGAACTCATCATCGAAAATCTCAACAAAACTTATCCTAACGGAGTTAAAGCGCTTAACAATATCAACCTGCGCATCCAGCGCGGAATGTTCGGACTGCTCGGACCGAACGGCGCCGGAAAATCTTCACTCATGCGTACCATTGCCACTTTGCAGGATGCTGATTCCGGCACGATAATGCTGGGCGAAATAAACGTGATGAAGCAGAAAGATGAGATGAGAAAAATGCTGGGATATCTTCCGCAGGACTTTGGTTTCTATCCAAAAGTCTCAGGAGAAAAAATGCTCCATCACTTCGCAGTTCTGAAAGGAATAACAAACAGTAAACAACGTAAGGATATTTGTGATGCATTACTGCAGCAGACAAATTTGTTTGAAGCAAGAAAACGAAACCTCAGTGAATATTCGGGCGGAATGAGACAGCGTTTCGGAATTGCACAGGCTTTACTCGGCGATCCGAAGATTATTATTGTTGATGAGCCAACTGCCGGACTCGATCCGCAGGAGAGAAATCGTTTTCATAATCTGCTGAGCGAGATTGGAGAGAATGTGATCGTTATTCTCAGTACCCACATTGTTGATGATGTAAAAGATCTCTGTAAACAAATGGTGATCATGAATCATGGAACAATTTTATTACAAGGAACACCTTCTTCTACCATTGATGGAATTCGCGGCAAGATCTGGAGAAAGAAAATTGAAAAGGAACAGGTGGAGGATTTCAGAAAGGTGCAGAAAGTTATTTCTACTCATGTTTCCGAAGGAAAAGTGGTAGCACATGTTTTCGCGGAATCTGCTCCCGACTCTTCTTTTGAGCCCGTTAGTCCGGGACTTGAAGATGTTTATTTTTCAAACATCGCTAGTCACTAATTCAATTTAATAATTCTGTAATAATAGAACTCATGTTTGGAGAATTTTTGAAATTTGAATTGAAGCAGGGAATAAGAAGACCTTCATTCTGGATTTTTCTTTCACTGCTTTTTGCTTTCGGATTATTCTGGGGTTTGTTCCAGGCCGGAATATTAGGAAGTGATAGTCGTGAAAGCAATGCCTATGTAAATTCTGCGTATGCGTCTACAGTTTTCTTTCTTGTAGCTAATGCCAGCATATTCGGGTTGTTCAACAGTTTAATGATCATTTCATTAATGGCGGATACCGTTGCAAGGGATTATCAATACAACACGCATTCTTTATTTTATACAAAACCAATTACTAAGCCTGGATATTTTTTCGGTCGTTTTTTTGGCGGATACTTTTTCACCCTGCTGATTTTTCTTGCTCAGCTTATAGGCTTTATCATCGGCGTACAGGCAGGCGCGGGTAAACCGCAGGTGGGACCTTTCAGCATTATGAATTTCATTCAGCCTTTTATTGTGTTTGTCATGCCGAACGTTTTGTTTCAGGGTGTTATTTATTTTTCGCTGAATACTTTCACGAGAAATCAGATGTTCAGTTACGCTTTCGCGGTTGTGCTTTTCGTAGCGCGTTCAATTGCAGACGCTATGGAATCTGATATGGATTATAAAACACTTTCTGCATTGTTGGAACCAACAGGAGCCAATGCCTTTGGCAGCGTAACCGAATATTGGACGCCAATAGAGCAGAATAACCTTATGATTCCGCTTAACGGAGCTGTGTTGCACAATCGTTTATTGTGGGGCGGACTTGCTGTTGTAATTACATTTCTTTGTTACTTCAGGTTTAGCTTTTCTCAGTTCCTGCAACCTGTCTCTTTATTCGCCCGCAGAAAATCAAAAGAAGTCGCATCTGCAATCGTCATTAAGATCGATTCAATCCGGCATTTACCAAAAGTTGCGCGTTCATTTGATCTTAAATCCAAATTCACCCAGATAATTTTTCTGGCGCAATTTGAATTTTCGAGAATAATCAGGAGCGTATTTTTTCTCGTGGCTGTAGGATTGGGATTATTTTATTTATTCCTCGTTCCTTCATTTACATCCCAGATTTACGGTGATGCCACTTATCCTGTTACGCACATGATGATAGAAGCCGCGTCCGGACTAATGCAACTGATGATTTTGCTGCTTGCGCTTTTTTCTACAGGAACTATGATGTGGAGGGAGAGAGAAAGTAAGGTTGACGAACTTGTTGGTTCAACCCCGGTATCCAACGCGGTACTTTTCTGGTCTAAGTTTGCCGGAATGATGATGATTGAAATTGTAATGCTGTTTATTATTATGATCGGCAGCATCGGTTATCAGTTGTCTCATGGTTTTACGGATATAGATCTCCCACAATACCTGAGCACTTTAATGGGTATGCGATTGATTTATTTTGCTGTTATAACCGCGTTCTTCATGGCTATACAGACTTTTTTCTCGAATAAGTTCATCGGTAACGCAGTTGGTTTTGTTTTTCTATTGGTAATTCCAATTGTGTTTGGATTGCTGGAATGGAGAAATCCGCTTTACATTTTAAATTCTGATGGTCCTGAGCTTGCTTATTCCGATCTGAATTCATTCGGACATTATCCATTTATCTTTATCCTGTTCAAAGTGTATTGGTTTTCTGCAATTCTTGTACTTGCCATTTTTGGAATCCGTTGTTATGGTAGGGGAAAAGAAAAATCATTGAAGTCGCGATTCAGGCTTTCAAAATATTCACTGAACAGAAAGGCTATGTTTACTATGAGCGGTTCATTGGCTGTGTTTTTTGTTTCCGGAGGATTTATTTTTTATAACATAAAGGTCATTAACAAGATCAACAGCTCTGAGCAAATGGAGAAGCTCGCTTTTGATTTTGAAAAGAAATTCAAACATTTTGAAAGGAGTCCGCAACCAAGAATAATTGCTTCTAATGTGAATATCGATATCTATCCTGAAAAGCGTGGAGCGGAAATGAATGGATATTTCTGGCTGAAAAATAAAACGGAAAAAAATATTGATACTATCCTGGTAAATGAAATTGCTGAAATTGAAGTGAAGACGATGGAATTCAGCAGGCCGTTTAAAAAAGTAGCAGAAGAAAAAGATTACGGTATGCACATTTTCAGAATGGAGAAACCGCTGGTGCCGGGTGATTCTGTTAAGCTTACTTATTCTTTGAATTATTTTCCGAAAGGATTTAAGGCAGATGATCCGGGGACTGAAATTCTTTACAACGGAACATTTTTCAATAGTATGATGCTCCCTTCCATAGGTTATAACGAAGGGAAAGAAATTTCAAATAACAAGACAAGAAAAAAATATGGATTGCATGAGAAGCCGAGAATGAAAACTGTATCCGACACTAACTCGTGGGGGAATACTTATATAAGTCACGATGCGGATTGGATTGATTTCGAATGCGTGGTGAGTACTTCTTCAGACCAGACAGCAATTGCGCCAGGTTATCTTCAGAAGACCTGGGAAAAAGATGGAAGAAAATATTTCCATTACAAAATGGATTGCAAGATCCTGAATTTTTATGCATTCCTTTCTGCTCGTTATGATATTGTGCGTGATCAATGGGTCAACCCACTCGACCCGAACAACAAAGTGAACATTGAGATCTATTATCATAAAGTTCATGATTATAATCTTGACAGAATGATCAAGGGAATAAAATTGTCACTGGATTATTACACTAAGAATTTTTCTCCATACCAGCACAAGCAGGTGAGAATAATTGAATTTCCGCGTTATGCAAGTTTTGCGCAGTCGTTCCCGAATACAATTCCATTCTCCGAATCGATTGGTTTTGTGTTGAAAGTTGACAAGGATGATCCGGAAGCAATAGACATGCCGTTATATGTAACATCGCACGAGGTTGCGCATCAGTGGTGGGCGCACCAGGTAATCGGAGCGGATGTACAAGGAGCCACATTGATGAGTGAAACAATGAGCCAGTACTCTGCTTTAATGGTGATGGAAAAAGAATACGGACACGAGTCGATGAAGCGATTCCTGAAATATGAAATGGACAAATATTTAATTGGACGAACACTGGAATCCAGAAAGGAATTGCCAATTATGTACGCAGAGAATCAGCAGTACATTCATTACAATAAGGGAAGCGTGTTGATGTACGCGTTGAAAGATTATATCGGAGAAGATTCCTTGAACGCTGCGCTGAGAAAATATATCAGTAAAGTCGGATACCAGGAGCCGCCGTATACAACATCGGTTGAGTTTGTAGAATATCTCAAACAGGCAACGCCGGATAGTTTGAAATATATAATTACCGATATGTTTGAAACGATCACTTTGTACAACAACAGTGTAAAAGAGATGAAGGTGACGGAAGCTGGTGGTGGAAAATATAAAGTGACGTTTAAAGTCGGCAGCGTAAAATACCGTGCGGATAGTGTAGGTAAGGAGGTAGAAATTCCGGTAGCTGATTGGATGGATATTGGAGTCTTTGGTGAAGAAGAAATAAATGGAAAGAAAAGAGACAAGAAATTGTTGTTTAAGAAATTCAAAATAACAGGTAAGGAACAAACGTTTGAATTTCTGGTTAATGAAAAACCGGTTAAAGTTGGAATTGATCCTTACAACAAGTTAATAGATCGTACTCCTGAAAATAACACGCTTAAAGTTGGTCA
Organism: uncultured bacterium; assembly: GCA_966211935.1. Taxonomy (GTDB): domain Bacteria; phylum Bacteroidota; class Bacteroidia; order B-17B0; family Aurantibacillaceae; genus AM-1111. The sequence goes on from CBIHPU010000174.1 coordinate 6,022, forward strand.
GGCTCCAATCCCGGATAAGTCTGGTGGATTTGGAGGAATTGTTGTGCAGGTTGGGGAGGAAGAATAATAAGGGTAATTATAAATTTAAAATTGGAAATTATAAATTACGGAGCATTTCACGCGGAGAAAAGCGGAGAGCGCGGAGTTTTAAAAATTCTTTGTGGCCATTGTGTTTCTTAGCGCACTTTGTGTCCTTAATTTCATGGCGAGATGACAGAAAGCGGAGAGCGCGGAGATTTGAAAACTCTTTATGGCCATTGTGTTTTTTTGCGGGCTTTGTGTCCCTGATTTCACGTGGAGATGACGGAGAAAGCAAAGAGCGCGGAGTCCTTATATAATTAAACTTTCCCGACGAAGGAGGGAACTTCTTCTATGTACTCTATGTCCCTATGTTTTTTTTAAAGAACATCCACGATAACATTTATTAAAACCAACGACTTTTAAAATGTCTCGCGGAGGTGCTCAAAACCATTACCTTTGTGACATTAATTTCTCCCTTGGAAAAGAAGCTGGACATAATTCATTTCAGAGATTGGCTGGGCTGTGAATCGCCTTTGCTCATTGCTGGTCCCTGCGGCGCTGAAACGGAGGAACAGGTTTTGCAAACAGCAGCAGGAATTGCAGCTAACAAAAAAATAAAACTCTTTCGTGCTGGCATCTGGAAACCACGTACTCGACCCAATTCTTTTGAAGGAGTAGGTGAGGTGGGACTCAGGTGGCTGCAGCAGGTAAAAAAAACTTATGGACTTAAAACCACTGTTGAGGTCGCAACAACTGCGCACGTTGAAAAAGCATTGAAATACGGAGTGGATGTTTTGTGGATAGGTGCGAGAACAACTGTCAATCCTTTTTCTGTTCAGGAAATTGCTGATTCGTTAAAAGGAGTTGATGTTCCCATTATGGTTAAGAATCCTGTTCATGCTGATCTGCAACTCTGGATCGGTGCAATTGAACGTATTCGCCAAAGTGGAATAAAAAAGTTACTCGCTATTCACCGCGGATTTTATAATCCTCAACAAAGTATTTATCGTAACGATCCTTTTTGGGAATTAGCAATTGAATTGCGAACGGTGTTGCCTGATCTTCCTGTTATCTGTGATCCTTCGCATATATCCGGGAAAAGAGAATTGATAAAACAGGTTTCGCAGCAAGCAATCGATCTTGGGATGGAAGGCTTGATGATTGAAACGCACATTAATCCTTCAAACGCGTTGAGTGACGCGAAACAACAATTAACTCCTGCGGCTCTCAACGAATTGCTCGGTG
>CBIHPU010000175.1:0-7266 GCA_966211935.1 uncultured bacterium
AGGAGAAGAAAGACGCCGTAGCAAATGAAAAATTAAAACGGCAGCAACTTATCACATGGACCTTTGCGGGATGTGGCGCGCTGGTACTGGTTATTGCCGGCTTTGTTCTAAGAGCTTACAGGCAGAAAAAACTCGCGAATTTCAAAATCATGAAGCAGAAAGAAATTATAGAAGAAAAGCAAAAAGAAATTCTTGACTCCATTTATTATGCGAGGAGGATACAAAGAGCGTTGATCACATCTGAAAAATACATTGAAAGAAAAATCAGGGGCCTTAATAATAAAGTGTAATTCAGGCGCTATTAAACTATCGTTATTTTTTATTGAAGAATTATGAAATCAAAATCATCATCGTTTTTCGTTTTCGTGATCATGTTCGGATTAGCGACATTGATTAACGCGCAAACTAAATCCGTTCCGTCAAAAACAAAACCAGTTAAAGAATCTGGTACAACAGAGATCGCAGATCTTATAGTTTATGATCTCATTCTCTATGATACAACCAAAGCAGAAACGGTTGGACAACAATGGGCGGGTGCAACCATCAGTGATTACAATCTGGCAATGGACCGGAGATACCTGAACGTCGATCAGTCACGCAACCTTCGCAACGAGCTAAGCAAGTTGATTAAGCGTAAAGACCTTTTTTATTTTGACGGAAATGATCCTATGTCACACCAAAAAGTTTTGGACCGCACAACATTATTATACACAGTTGAACAAGCAGATAGTTCAGGAAATATTATCGGGACAATAGCTATCGCTGATACGATTGATATACGTAAGTGGAGCAGGGTTACTTTTTATGAGGAATGGAAGCTGAATAGGGCAAACGGCATGTTGGAAAAAACTGTTTTAGGTTATATTTTCAATTGGTACAGCGAAGACAAAGCCGTCTGGATACCTCTGTTTGGCATAGCGCGGGACAAGATGGCCCAGGAAAAGATCAAAAAACTGAAAGGGTGGTGATTTGTTCCATTCTATATACACAAATGTTTTATCGGACCTTTTAAAGGGCGGGTTGCCGGGATTTCTGACCCGGCGTGCCTACCTTTATCAACATTTAACCCCCTGTAAATGAATTTCTTCTATTAATCTTGTTTAAGAATTGTTTATATACTATATTTGCCCTCGCAAATTTCAATTTGTTGATTTTAAATATTTTATAATATGACCAAGGCAGACATTATAAACGAGATCTCTGAAAAGACCGGAGTGGAAAAGCTTGCAGTTCAGGCCACTGTAGAATCTTTCATGAAAGTGGTTAAGAATCATATGGCTGAGGGGAAAAACATTTACCTGCGCGGATTCGGAACATTTCTTGTGAAAAAGCGCGCTGAAAAAACGGGGCGTAACATTTCCAAAAACGAAACCATTATTATTCCTGCCCATTTTATACCAGCTTTTAAACCAGCTAAAACTTTTGCGGAAAAGGTGAAGAAAAACGTTAAGGTAGCTGAGCCGGATAACACTCCTGAGGATTAATTTTTCTGAACTTTAGATCTTGAAAAGCCGGTCCTTTACAACTGTAGCCCTGCTTGTGGCAGGTTTACTTATATTAAGCGTTCTTTTATTTTATGCCAATCGTGTTCCAGCCTTCGAAAAAGAAAAGGCAGAGAAGAAAGCTATTACAGAACAAGGATTAACTCCTTATGTAAATAAAGCTATCGCTTCGCTTGCCGGTGCGCAGAGAAGTGAGTGGGAAGAGCTGTCAAAAAAAATCTCATCCCGTTCAGGAGCTGAGAAAAAAAACATTCTCGACTCTGCAATCATTTTCTGGGATAACCTGAGAAGACCTGATATTGCCGCAGCGTATGCCCTGAAAGGCGCTGAAGTAACCAACCAGGCGAAAGACTGGTTTTACGCAGGTGAGCGTTTTTATTTCGCCGTGCGTTTTACTGAAGACGCCGCCGAACAGCAGTCGCTGTACAATTCCGCAATCAACAGCTTTGAAACAGGACTGAAACTTGAACCGGACAACACTGACGCGAAAATCAATCTCGCCGCATGTATGGTTGAAGCTTCAGCAGATCCGATGAAAGGGATAGCGATGCTGAGAGAAATTGAACAGACGGATAGCAACAATATAAAGTTGCAGCTCAATTTCGCGATGTTCAGTGTTCGCTCACAGCAATGGGACAAAGCAATAGCGCGATACCAGAAAGTGCTTCGTATCGACTCAACTTATGTTGAAGCATGGCTGCATCTGGCTGATGTTTATGAATCTGCCGGGAAGATTGAAGAGAGCATAAACGCGCTTGAGAATTATCTGAAACATACGGATGATCCGATGGCGAAGAAAACCATTAACGAATATATCCTGCAGCTGAAAAAAAGGTTGCATGGAAAACAGGAATAAAAACAATTGATTAATTAAAACGAGTACTAACATTAAAAATTAAATAAGATGCCAAGCGGTAAAAAAAGAAAGAGACATAAAATGGCCACTCACAAACGCAAGAAGCGTTTAAGAAAGAACAGGCATAAGAAGAAATAATTTCCTGAACCGGCTCAGCTGGTTCTGTGAAAACCTGTTCAATTTTTTGTTGTGTGCCGCGGGAAGAAGAAAATTCTTCCTGCATTTTACGAGAACTGTTTTTGGGTCGCGGCATTTCAGCCGGACTAGTTAGTGCGCAAAACAACCGGAGAATGTGTTCCTTTGGTTTTTCATGTGTATTAATCAATCCCTTCAGAATCAGATTGCGTGTTGTAATGTCATTACCGGCCACAGCATTGGACGGTTATGTGTACAGCTATTTAAACAAACATGTTTTTTGACATGTGAATTTGTATTAAACAAAGTTGCGACAGCGGGTTATTTAACCGTTGCCGTTATTAAGTATAACTAAAATTATTTTTTGTGAATTACGATCTGGTTATAAATTCAACAAATGGTGAAGTGACTATCGCGCTGCTGAAAGAAAAGCAACTCATAGAACTTCACAAAGAAAAAGGCAACGCTCATTTTGCTGTCGGAGATATTTATCTTGGCAAAGTAAAAAAGGTAATGACCGGTCTTAACGCCGCGTTCGTTGACGTAGGTTACGAGAAGGACGCCTTTCTTCATTACCTGGATCTTGGTCCACAGGCATCTTCATTAATGAAATACACCAGGCTGGTGCGTGAGGGCAAACAAAACGTAAGCAACCTGATGTACTTCAAACTTGAAAGAGATATCAGGAAAGAAGGAAAGATAAATGAGATTCTGCAAAGCGGACAACATGTTCTTGTGCAGGTTGCAAAAGAGCCCATTTCGCAAAAAGGTCCGCGTATTACCTCTGAGATCTCTCTTGCGGGACGATACATTGTACTCATTCCTTTTTCTGAAAAAATATCTGTTTCGCAAAAGATACGCGACGCGGAAGAGAAATCGAGACTTAAAGAATTACTTCAGAAAATAAAGCCTAAAATTGTTGGCGTTATTGTGCGCAGTGTGGCTGAAGGAAAATCAGTCGCGGAAATAGAAGGTGAGGTGAATGATCTTCTTGCCAAATGGGAAGAACTGTTTCAAAATCTGAAAACCGCCCAGCCGCCACACCGTTGTCTTGGCGAGATCAACAGAAAAAATGCATTGCTTCGCGATTTACTGAATGAAAAATTCAACAGCATTACTGTTAATGATCAGGCAGTTTACGAAGACATGCGCGATTATTTGAAATCCATTGCGCCTGATCGTGTAGATATCCTGAAACAGCACACCGGAAAATTTCCAATCTTCGATCAGCTTGGAATTGAAAAGCAGATCAAATCACTGTTCGGAAAAACAGTGCATATGAAAAGCGGAGCTTACCTGCATGTTGAGCATACGGAAGCTTTACACGTTATTGATGTGAATAGCGGTAACCGCGCAAAGAGCGATCAGAGCCAGGAGAACAACGCGTTCGAAGTGAATATGGAAGCGGCAGTGGAGATTGCGAGACAATTGCGTCTTCGCGATATGGGAGGAATTATTGTTGTCGATTTTATCGATATGCATAATCCCGAACACAAGCGCTCGCTTTTTGAAAAACTGAAAGAAGAAATGCGCAGCGATCGCGCCAAGCACAATATCATTCCTCCAAGTAAATTTGGATTGGTGCAGATAACAAGGCAACGTGTACGTCCCGAAATGAATATTGAGGTGACAGAGAATTGTCCATGCTGCCAGGGAAGTGGAAAATCACAACCAAGCATTTTGTTTGTGGAGCAGATTGAGAACACTCTTCGCTACATAACAAAAGAGCAAAATGAAAAAGAACTTACGCTTCAGGTACATCCATATGTAGAGGCATATCTTACAAAAGGCTGGTGGTTCAATAGCGTCGTAGCGAAGTGGAAAAAGCAATATGGCGCGAAAATAACAGTGAAACCAATGCAGAGCTACGCGTTCATGGAATATCGTTTCTTTAATAAGATTGAAGATGAGATTGTTGTTTAGTAGCAATTGAGAACTAAAACTAAAAACCCCGACAAATAACTTGCCGGGGTTTTATTTTAAAGGATGAATCGTATTAATGTTTACTCAGCCGCGCTCAAAATTTTAAATTCTGTACGACGGTTAAGCTGTCGGTTCTCATCTGTGTCGTTCAATGCTATTGGCTGTGTTTTTCCGTAACCTTTGGCCACGAGTCTGTTTGAAGGGATTCCTTTCCCAACAAGCACGCCTACAACCACCGCCGCGCGATCCTGTGAAAGTTTCATGTTGCTGTTGTCATTACCAACATTGTCAGTGTGACCGGAAATTTCAACTTTGATGAGTGGGTTCTGGTTCAGCAGCTCATACAGTTTCTGAATTTCAAGTTTTGACGTTTCCGTCAACTCAGATTTTCCTGTTTCAAAGAATATATTGTTAAGTACAATCTTCTTCCCTTCTTTAATTTTCTGCAGATAAACTTCTTTCCTTACCTCTTTAAATTCGTTGCTGTCCGGTAAATTGAAATTCTCAGAATAGAAAAGGTAACCGTTCTTACTCACAGTTAACGAGTAGTTATGTCCTGGAGTGAGAATTACAACAAACTTTCCGCTGGCAGAATTCGAAATGTATTCTCCAACCAATTTAGCGCTGTCAAGATCTTCGATCTTGATGTTCGCTTCAAGCGCTTCCTTTGTTTCATCGCTTAAAACATTCCCGACAAAAGTTACAAGCTTGGATCTTTTTTCTTCCGGATAAACAATTTCATAAATGTCTTCTCCTCCAAATCCGCCTTTTCTGTCCGAAGCAAGATATCCTTTCAGTCCTGAAGGTGTCAATACGAAATACATATCATTCTTTTCAGTATTTACGGGAAATCCTAAATTTTCTGGTTGCGTGCAGGTTCCGTCTTCATTTAAAGTAGTCTTATACACATCAAGTCCGCCAATGCGTGGAGACAAATTATTTGAGCTGAAGTAAAGAGTTTTTCCGTCCGGATGTAAAAACGGGGAATATTCATTTCCACTTGTGTTAACCGGAGCGCCAAGATTTTTCGGCTCGCTCCATTCTCCATTTTCTTTTTTTCTTGAAATCCAGATATCCTGATTTCCTTTTCCACCTTCGCGGGTAGATGCCCACACCAATAATTTTCCATCTGCAGAAATTGAAACCTGTGCATCCCATTCTTTGGAATTGATAACAGACCCAAGATTCACCGGAGCGTTCCACATATTTCCAACCAAAGTTGCACCGTAAATATCACAGCTTCCCTGTCCGTCTGGTTCGTTACATCTTGCACACACTACATATTGTCCGTCACCTGTAAACGATGCTATACCATTGTTGTTTTTAATATTGACAGGCGTTCCAAAATTTTTCGGCGAATCCCAGCTGCCATTTTCTTTCTTTTTACAATACCACAAATCTTCATCGTACTTCCCATCTTTACCAAGTCCGCCTGTACTTCCGGATCTTCGTGAAGTAAAAAGTAACATTGATTCATCCGCAGTAACGGAAGGAAAATAATCTTCTTCCGCACCGTTGATGTCGGGTCCGAGATTAACAACCTTAACATTTTCAGGTTTCAGTAATAGTGCCTTTCCGGCATTCACCTGTTCCCTTTCAACAGAAACTTCTTTTTTCCAGTCATTAATAATATCCTGCTGTTTTGAATTCAAAGGAAATTTTGCAAGCGTATAATCCAACCATTTCATTGCGCCGTCAAAATCATTCAAAGATTTACTAGCCAGATAAAGCCCAACGGGCGCCATGAAATCTACTGTAGGATCTACGTTCAAAGCCTGGTTAAGATACACCATGCTTAAACTGTCCTGACCTTTTTCAAGATAACTCAAGCCAAGTTTGTAAATGAATTTTGCATGATGTTTTTTTGGTGCAGTGATCTTTTCATTCGCCATCACATAATTAGTAATTGCGGCATCATAATTTTTACTGTCATAATTAGTGTTCCCTTCGCGAATAAATTTGTTCGCGACAATCTCTTCAGGCGTTAGAAAACCGCCGGGCAGTTTTGAATTCAAAAAAGCAGCATCGTCATTCATCTGCCCTTTTATTTTCTCCATTGCTTTGTAAAAGGATTTATCCTTCGCTTTATATTTAGCGTCGTCTTTTTTATATCCCCAGTAACAGGTAATAAATGAAATGTGTTTTCCTTTAGCGGTGTAAGTTTTAATAAGATTTCCATCTGCATCTTTAATATCAACAGCAAGTTCAGTCTTTACTTTTCTGTGTCCAACCGGAATTCCCACTAAGGCTGGAACGCGGAGCGGAACAGAAGTTGCGAAGCAGAAAAGCGACCAGAGCGGATTGCGGGTTACTTTACTTTTAATAATCCTGTACTCCGCTTTTCCAATATTTTCCTTGTCAATGTTCGCGGTGTCTTGTGGAGCAACCTGGCAAATGTTATTTTTTATTTCGTGATTAAAAATCAGCGTATAGCCAAGATCCAATACTCCGTAATTTGAATCCGGTGACTTTGGAGTCAGAGGATTGATTTTGTTCTTCGTCTTGTCGTCTGAATATTTTACATCAAGAAAAGTGTAAGATCTGCAACCGGTAAAAATTACAATCAAAGCGGCAAGCAGTGCAAAGGGGATTTTTTTCATATTAGCTCAAATTAGTGAGAATGGTCGGCGAATTTCGCTATTCGAAAACGAACGGTCAATTGATTTTCTTAAAAAAGGAAAGAAATCTTACTAAATGGAAATTAGTGCCAGTTAAAAGCGTTAAAAAAAATTCAGATTGATAGCAGTTGACACATGTATGATTATTGCCATACAGGAATATCAATGAGTTATTAATCAAGAAAAAATCCAACTCTTTCTCAATACAAAAAAAAATAAAAGAATTTCGAGT
>CBIHPU010000176.1:0-7256 GCA_966211935.1 uncultured bacterium
AAAATTTTATCACGCTCGGTTAATTACAGTATTGAGCGCGCGAAAATGCTGAAGACACTTTCGGAGAACGCGCGTAAACTGGAAGAAAAAACTGCTGATCTAAGGAGAGAGCAACACAAGCTGAAACAGGCGCAAAAGCTTGCGCACATCAGTAATTTCGAATGGAACATCAAAGAAAATATTTTTATCGCCTCAACTGAACTGTATGAACAGCTCGGAATTGAAAAGGCTCAAAACAATATAACGTTTGAACGTTTTTTAAGTTTTGTTCATCCGGACGACAGAGAATATGTGAAGAGGAGAATTGATGAGGCGGTTCAATACAACAGACCCATGGATTTTTTCCACCGGGTAATTAAAACTGACGGAGAAGTAAGGATATTTCATGCGCGTGGAGAAATTTTAATTGACCCGCAGTATAACGGTCCCCAGTTAATTGGCACCGAGCAGGACGTTACCGAAAGAAAAAAAGAAGAACAACTTGAGCAGCTTGCAATGGTGGCCACTAAATCTTACAACGCGGTTGTTATTGCAGACCGGGACGGCAGAATAGAATGGGTGAATGAAGGATTTACAAAACTGTTCGGTTATACGCTGAACGATGTAAAAGGAACTTACGGAGAAATATTACGGAGAGGAGAAAATACCGGCTTGTCACCAAATTCTGAATACCTGCAGCAGGTAGTGAAAGATAAAAGGCCCCTTGTTTACGAAAATAAAAATTACACCAAAAGCGGAAAAGAGTATTGGGTGCTCACGTCGCTAACTCCGCTGTTCAATGAAAAAGGTGAGATTGACAAGATCATTTCAATTGACTCAGATATAACAAAACAAAAAAACGCGGAGCATGAACTTATTATCGCTAATAAGATCGCTGAAGAGTCGTTGGAGAAAGTAAATAAAGCATACGAAGAGTTAAATCGTGCCAAGAAACAACTTGAAGAATCACTTAAGGTAAAGGAACAATTTCTTGCGAACATGAGTCACGAGATCCGAACGCCCATGAACGCTATTATAGGTTTTACGAATCTCTTGCTTAAAAGTCAGCTCTCGAAGGAAAATTCGCAATATGTAAAAGCCATCAAAACTTCCGGAGAAAACCTGATGGTTATAATTAATGATATCCTGGATTTCTCCAAACTGGAATCCGGTAAAATTACATTTGAGAAAATAGATTTTAATCTTCATCACCTTGTTTCCACTCTGGTGGAGCTGATGCTTCCCAAAACTATTGAGAAGAATATCAAATTAAGCAGTCGCCTTGACAAACGCATTCCGGAATGTTTGATCGGCGATCCGGCACGACTGAATCAGGTGCTGCTTAACCTGGTTGGCAACGCCATCAAATTCACAAATTATGGCAGTGTCACAATAGCTGTTTCTGTGTTAAGTGAAGATGAGAAAGAAATTGAATTGAAGTTCTCTGTTAAGGACACGGGTATCGGGATAATGGAAGAAAATGTTTCTCGGATATTTGAAAGTTTCACCCAGGCTTCTAATGACACCACAAGAAAATATGGCGGTACCGGACTTGGATTAACTATTTCAAGACAGCTGGTTGAACTTATGGGCGGAACAATTTCAGTAAAAAGTAAAGTGAATGAAGGTTCTGAATTTACTTTTGTTGTAAAGATGGAGAAAGGGCAGAAGGAAAATGAAATTCTCGCGACATCGAAAGTGGAAGCTGATTTTGAATGCGTGCTTGAAGGAATACATGTATTATTGGTTGAAGATAATTTTCTTAACCAGGTGCTCGCGGTGAAAATTCTTGACAACTGGAGATGTATCACCGATGTGGCGTCGAATGGCGCTATTGCAGTTGAGAAAGTTGAAAAACACGATTACGATGTTATCTTGATGGATATTCAACTGCCTGAAATGAACGGTTATGAAGCTACAACTTTTATCCGCACAAAGTTGTCTCCACCAAAATCCGAAACGCCTATTATTGCAATGACGGCTCACGCGTTTGCGGATGAAGCGGAGCGTTGTCTCAAGCTTGGAATGAACGATTATATTTCCAAGCCATTCAATGAACTTAAATTAAGAGGGAAAATATGTAAAGCAATCGTCGGAAGAACTCCTTCGGAAAAAGATGAACAAAAAGATTTACGCCATGGAAAAAAACTTACAAGTCTTTCCTATCTGGAAAAGATTGCGAATGGCGACACAGGTTTTATTTTAAAAATGATAGAAGTTTTCATGAACCAGACACCCGCTCTTCTGGACGCAATGAAGGTTCACCTGGATGAAAAAGACTGGACCGCACTTAAAGCAGCCGCTCATAAAATAAAACCGTCTGTTGCGTTTATGGGTATTACTAAGTTGGAAGAAATCATTCCCCGAATAGAAGAGTACGCGTCAAACGCTTTGTTTCATGATGAAATTCCTGCCCTGCTTGAGAAGACGCGTACAATTATTTCTGAAGCATTGAAAGAACTTAAAATCATCAAGCAAAACCTGGAGGAAAATCTGGTATAACTGATGTTATGTTTTCACTTTAAAATTCTTTTCATTTTATTTTTTATTCTCATTTCAGGAAACTTTCCTTATTCAAGACGTTAAGTAAGTGCCCATAAATTACAAAACGTTGAGAATAAAGAAAGTGCTTTCTGGCACAATGGTAGCTACTCTCCTGTACCTGACCAAACTGTTTGATTATCGCTGATTCCGCTCATAAAATGCAACAGAAAATAATGTCGCAATGCGCGGAAGGAAAAAGGAAAAACAGAAAAAATTATTACTAAAAAGGAAAAAATGAAAACTCTGGCTACTACGCTTGTTAACGTACAGGAAATATCTGAGAATTTAAATGCAGGGTTGGCCCTTGAAAATTTACGAGGTGAATATTTTTATGTAAATGATAGCAGGCCAAGAATAAACAAAAATTCCGGGGCGAACACTGCGATTTATCCTCCCGAGTTGCTGCGTGAAATTAAGCTTGCAGATGATGAGATCCTGCGTAGTAACACGCCGGTTGGTTACATTATAACATCAAATAACGAGGAAGAATCATCAATTCATTTGCTTGTGAAGTTTACAATCAATTACACAACAGGTGAGCCTTTTTGTTTTTGCATGCTCGCAAAGAAGATTGAGGACAGGGGACAATTCAGAAATCTGATGGAAAAAGTAAAAGAGCTGATTCCCTTTAATATGGATGATGGATTTAAATTCCTTAATCACGCAATCTGCTGATTGGATAGTGAAATAAATTCCCCAACTCGGGCAATTCAAAGAAGGTTACTTTAATATTGTGTATTGAAATACTCAAGGTGTAGAATTTTAAAAGTGTTAAAATCCCCAATGTTTCAGGGCGAAAATTCCACATGTTATTAGACGGTGGCTGAAGCTTTTTTATAACGGATTATTTGCCTGAAAGGATCAGAAGTCAAAGTCTAGATAAGCAGACCACCGCCTTTTTCAATGTTACGCAGGTTGTTTAACAGCTCCTCAATTATTCGCGTAAGCCTGGCTTTGTTTTCATACATTTCCTCAATGAAAACTGCTGTATCTGCATCTTCAATTTTCCTGTAATTGAAGTTGTCCGTTTCCAACGCTATCGAATAATATTCGCGCTGGGCCTGCGCAAGTTTTTTCTGAAGTAGTTGCTTTATTTCCTGCAAATGTTCCTGGTGCTCAGAAGTCATTATTCCGGAGTTTTTTGTACCTTTTTGAAATAATCGTTCCAAATTATATGTGTATTAAATTCCCCACATTAATTATGGTTGTATATTTGTCATAGTCATGTACTACTCATTAAACCAACCACTATGAACAAATTACTCATTATTGAAGATGACGAGGACATGAGCCTGCTTCTGAAACGTTTTCTTACAAAAAATGGTTACGAAGTTGAAGCCGTTGTAAACGGCAAGCACGGAATCGCGTCGTTTGAAGCAAACCGCGCAGATCTTGTGCTGTGTGACTACAGGCTTGGAGATATGGAAGGTGTGGAGGTCCTCAAAAAAATAAAGGAGATTGAACCTACTGTGCCATTCATAATCATGACCGGATATTCTGATATCCGCACCGCTGTAAGCGTGATGAAAATGGGAGCATTTGAATATCTTACAAAGCCCCTTCTTCCAGACGAAACATTACAGATTATTCAACGCGCGTTGCAGGGCCAGCCGGCCGCGCCAGTAATACCTGACAAAGCGGATAACGAACATCAGAACGCGCTCGCCGCGCTAAAAGCCAGTCCGGTAAAAAGAATCAATACAGAATACATATTTGGTAAGAGTCTCCATTCGCGCGAGCTGTTGCGACAGATCGAGCTGGTGGCTCCTACCAATTATAGCGTTATAATTTACGGTGAGAGTGGTGCGGGTAAGGAAGCAATTGCTCAAACCATTCATAAGAAAAGCAAGAGAGCAAAGGCTCCGTTTATTGCAATGGATTGCGGAGCAATTTCTAAAGAACTTGCAGGCAGTGAATTGTTCGGCCATGAAAAAGGTTCATTCACGGGAGCGCACGCAACAAAAATTGGTCACTTTGAACTCGCTAACGGAGGAACAATTTTTCTTGATGAAATAGCAAATCTTCCTTATGACGTACAATCATCATTGTTGCGAGTTGTCCAGGAGAGAAAAGTAAAACGCATTGGTGGACATAAGGAAATTCCTATTGATGTGCGCATCATAGTAGCGAGTAATGAAAATTTGAGCGACGCTTATAAACGCGGTAAATTCAGAGAGGATCTGTTTCACCGTTTTAATGAATTTCATCTCACGGTAGCTCCGTTACGCGACAGAAAAGAAGACGTATTGCTTTATGCCAAATACTTTTTGAATATAGCCAACCGCGAACTGGATAAGAATGTGGAAGGTTTAACACCAGAAGTTGAGGAATTATTCATGTTGTACCCTTGGTACGGAAATTTAAGAGAGATGAAAAACGTTATACGGAGAGCCGTACTACTAACTGAAGGCAATCTGGTAGAAGCGAAATCATTACCTTTTGAAATTTCTAACTTTACACGAACAACAATGGCAATAGCAGACGAAAAACCCGAAACAGTATCGGACACACCGGCATCTTCCGAACACACAACAAGAGAAGATCGCTCAGACTTAAAATCAGCCGCCTTGATGGCAGAATATGATTTAATCATGAAAGTGCTGAAAGAAGTAAAATACAATAAAAGTAAAGCCGCGAAGCTTCTCAATATTGACAGGAAGACCCTGTACAATAAGATGAAAGCCTACGACATGGCTGAGAAAATGAAAGATGGTAACAGCTGAACGAATTAATGTTTTACTGGTAGAAGACGAACCTGCGGATTTTTTTCTATTCAAAACGTTTCTGCGTGAAAGGTTACCTGAATATCAATTAACGTGGGCGCGGACCTATGAGGACGCGCTCACGTTCATCGATAAAAAGGAACACGACATTTATTTTTTCGACTATCGGTTAGGCGCGTACACAGGTATAGACCTTATCCAATATTGCAAAGAGAGCGGAGTAACCGCGCCTGTCATAATGCTTACCGGCATGGGCAACGTGGAAACCGACATGAAAGCAATGGAGCTTGGTGCATCCGATTACCTTGTGAAAGGTGAAATAGATCCTGGCAAGCTTGAGCGTACCATACGTTATTCTATTGAGCAGAACAGAATGCTCAAAAAGCTGAAAACAAGCGAAGCTAAATTCAGAAGCATATTTGAAAATTCATATGATGTCATTTATGTTTCCGACATGATCGGAAATGTAATTGATATAAATAAATCAGGTCAGCGCGTATTTGGATACACGCACGAAGAGCTGCTTCAATTAAACCTGACGGAACTTTGTTTCGATCCGAATGACAGACTTGCTTTTCTGAACGCCATAACAGACGGATCTAATTCCAATTTCGAAGTTACTCTTCGTGACAAGGAGGGAAATCAAAAACATTGCATTCTTACTTCAAGCATCCTGAAAACGGATGAGCATAAGCAGGAATTTTACCAGGGAATAATTCACGACATGACGAAGCGCAAGAAAACAGAGCGTGATCTGATTGCCGCCGAGAAACTCGCTATCACAGGTAAAATCGCGCGCATGCTGGCGCATGAAGTCAGAAATCCCCTTACAAGCATAAATCTTTCGGTAGAGCAACTCGAATACAGCATTGAGGATGAAAGTTTCACTCCTTATTTCGAGATCATTAAACGCAACAGTAAGCGCATTAACGGACTCGTAACTGAATTGCTTGAAAGCTCGAAGCCTGCAGAGCTGAGTGAAATTGCCGTAAATCTTAATACGATACTTAACAGTACGCTGGAACTTACCCGTGACAGGGCCAAGCTCAAAAATATTCAGATCATCACTCAGTTTGGAAGTGATGAAGACAAGATTATGGCGGACGGTTCCAAGCTTACAATAGCTTTTCTTAATATAGTTACGAATGCTATTGAAGCCGTAAAGGAAAATACGGGAGTAATAAAAATCACCTCGGGCAGCGTAGGTAATAATTGCTTTGTAAGCATACAGGATAATGGTTGCGGAATTCCTGACGAACATTTATCGAAAGTTTTTGATCCGTATTTTACCAGTAAGCCAAATGGAATGGGACTTGGCCTTGCCACCTGTTTCAATATCATCAAAATTCACAACGGTAAAATTGATCTTGTCACTGAACTAAATAAAGGGACAACCTTTACCATCGTTCTTCAGCGTGTACAGGAGAATTTACAATCAGCCGGCGCCTGACTTTTCTTTAATTTAATTTTTTTCGCATGGAAGCTTATCAGCATTTAAAAATGCCTCCTGTAAATTTGCGTCGATTAAGAGCAAAAGGCAGTGTAAAACTGGCAGGTACTTACGCTTTCCAGCGCTTCTGCAATATCTATTTCAGAAATTTTTCACCTGATCGTTTTGAGCCGGTGGCCATCCGAGCATTTTTTAAGAACAATGTCATCCTTACGCTTTACGCGATTGATAAACCAAGATGGGAACGATATGGAAAACCGCATGACTGGATTCCGGTAAGAAAATTCAAAACAATAATTCCATCATCCCCACGCATTTTATCTTTTGTAACAGAATTTAATTTCACTTTGGTCAATGATGCCTTTCCTATTGACGCGATACGGGTGATTAATAAATAAAAACCCCGCGCTATTTTTCAATCGACACGCGGCATAAATATTTATTGAATTAATTTATCTCATTACAGTAGCCTTGGACATTTATTTCAAATGTTTGAGGAATTTAATCGCCTTGCTTTAAATCCCTGGATGAGACGTATAACTCAAAACTATTACGTGATG
>CBIHPU010000177.1:0-7206 GCA_966211935.1 uncultured bacterium
AAACCGACGTGAATGCAATTAAGCAGGAAATAAAACCTGGTGATCTTTTTACAATTCTTTATACGTCTGGAACAACCGGCGTTCCCAAGGGCGTAATGCTTTCGCACACAAACCTTGTGAGTAATGTGCTGGCGGGTGAACATCTTGCGCCTTTCAAATCGTGGTGGAAGGCGCTTAGTTTTCTTCCGCTCAATCACGTGTATGAACGAATGGTAACAACGCTTTATTTATATAAAGGCGTTTCTATTTATTATGCTGAAGGTTTTGAAACTATAGGCGATAACCTGAAGGATGTGCAGCCTCAGATCTTTGTATCTGTACCACGATTGCTGGAGCGTGTTTATGACCGCATGTTAAGCGCGGGTGATAAATTGAAAGGCTGGAAGAAAAAATTATTTTTCAATGCGGTTGATTTCGCGCTTTCTTATGATCCTGATAAAATGAGTTGGGGCAAAAGATTAAAGCGCAAATTTTACGATGTGCTTATTTATTCCAAATGGAGAGAAGCGCTTGGAGGAAAACTGGTTTGCATGGTTTCAGGTGGAGCGGCGCTGCAGCCAAGACTTGCGCGTGTTTTCTTATGCGCAAACATTGTGATTCTTGAAGGTTACGGACTAACGGAAACTTCTCCGGTCATTGCAGTAAACAGCTTTGAACCCGAGTCAATAAAGATCGGAACCGTTGGCCCGGTTATCAAAGACACGCAGGTAAAAATTGCTGCAGACGGAGAGATTTTGGTTAAAGGTCCTGGCGTGATGTTAGGCTATTATAAAAATCCTGAAGCCACAAAGGAAGTAATTGATGATGAAGGATGGTTTCACACAGGTGATATAGGAATGTTTGAAGGAAAATTTTTGAAGATCACTGACAGAAAAAAGGAAATTTTTAAAACTTCTTCCGGAAAATACATTGCTCCGCTAATGATTGAAAATAAAATAAAGGAATGCAGGTTTGTGGAACAGGTATGCGTAATTGGCGAAGGACAGAAATTTGCAAGCGCCCTGATTGTGCTCTCATCGGATTATTTAAGAGAATGGTGTAGAAAACAAAACATTGAATTTACAGGTGGTGAAGAGATGGCAAAACATGAAAGCATACGCGCTGAGATAAATACATTCATCAGAAACATGAATAAGAATCTGGCGCCTTATGAGCAGATCAAAAAGCCTTTCTTGCTTGCAACTCCATGGACAATTGAAGGAGGTGAAATGACGCCCAAACTAAGCCTGAAGCGGAAAAATATTTTGAAAAAATACGAGCAGCAGGTGAAGAAGATCTTTGAGTCTGATAACGATTGAATTTTTTTATGTATTAATTTTAACACTTTGTGGCATTCCTTCCTCCAATTAAAAAAAGTTTTTAGTTATTGAAAATTTAGTTTGGCAGGAAGCAGGTTACTTCAACACCTTCGTTGTAAATTGGCGTTCTAAACCAAAATCGCAATGAAAAGAAAAATGTTATTATCAGTCGCCTTGCTTTGTGCAGCACTGACATTTAATGCGCAGAAGCTTTATCTGAACCTCGGCGCGGGTTACGGCCTTAACGCTTATGGATATAATTACGGTGAATCTAATGTAAGCGGTAACACAACTACATTCACAAGTAAAAATCTGAATATGGGTACAGGGCTTAATTTCGGATTAAGAGCAGGTTATATGTTGAATCAGAATCTTGCATTTGAACTTGGATTGGGTTACAGAATGCATAAGTCGGAGTTCGTAAGCCAATACAAAAATGTCTTTGGTTCAAACGAAGAACTAAATACATATAAGGATAATTATAGTTTTAAGATGCTTCAGATACCTCTGACACTGCGTCTTTCCGCAGGTGAGAATAAAATGAAATACTATACCCGTTTCGGTTTGAATCTGGGTCTCGGCGCAAAGATAGTTGAGGAATCAGAAATTACTTATGTAACTACTTATACCGGTTCCCCGTCTATAGTTACTACAGACGTAAGGATGGAGACATGGGAATATAACGGAGGTTTATCAATAGGTGTTGTGGGCGGATTTGGAATTCTGTATCAATTAAACGATAAGATGGGATTAACGTTTGAGCTGAATGGAAACGCCCAGGGATATGCGCCGAAGCGCGGTGTTATGACAAAATATACTTTCAACGGAACCGACATGATGCCAAACATGACCACCTCCGATAAGGAAATTGAATATGTGAATGACTACTCTTATGATTCGTCAAACCCTCCATCAGATTCACAGCCCACAAAAGAATTAAAATTTGCGTGGCCATTAAATACATGGGGTATCGGAATTGGATTTAATATGAACATTGGCGGAGAATAAAATTTTCCCGAAGTAATTTAAGAGCCCGTTGCAAATCGCAGCGGGTTTTTTTATTGTCATCGCTTCCTAATCTTACTAGCTCCTTATGGCTTCCACAGGATCCAACTGACTCGCTCCATAAGCGGGAACAAATCCGCTGATTATTCCAATCAGAAATGAAATTGTAATACCGAGAATAATATTTGAGCGCGAAAGAAATACTTCCATGCCGAACCAATCTCCTGCAAGCGGTGCAACTATTGCAACTATTATTAATCCCAATGCTCCTCCTGCCATGCTCAGGATCACACTCTCAAATAAAAACTGCATCAATATTGAATAATTTTTTGCGCCCAATGATTTTTGTATTCCTATTAAATTTGTTCGCTCCTTCACAGAAACAAACATAATATTCGCAATTCCGAACCCGCCAACCAGAATAGAAAATCCACCGATTATCCATCCCGCCGTTCCGATAAAATTGAACATCTCATCAAACCCCGCGCTCAGCAATTGTATCTCATTCAGCGCAAAATTCTCTTCTGTATTAGGACTCAATCTTCTTATACTACGCATTGCGCCCATTAATTCATCCTTCAGTTCTTCATTGGAAATTCCGGGTTTTCCTTTTACCATTATAAATGGGTCCAGGTTCTCACTTTTTAAATCGGCAAGCTTTGCAATGAAGTTGATGGGAACCAGCACCTGGTTATCCATGGTGTTGCCAATCATATTCTCTCCTTCTTTCTCGCAAACACCAATCACTTTTACCTTTTTTCCGCTTATTTTAATTTCACTTCCAACCGGATTCAAATAGGAACCGAATAATCCTGTCGCCACATTATACCCCAGCACAGCCACATTTACGCCGGCGCTGCTTTCCGCTTCAGTAAAATATCTGCCCGAATATATTTCAAAGGGTTGAATGCGCAGGTATTCATGAGATGCGCCAGACACACTTACATTTTCAATTGAATTGTTGCCGGATTTTATGGTTCGCCTGAAGCCAACATGAAATGCCACCGCGTCAGCGTTCTTGATTTTTTTCTTTAATTCATTGGCCTCGTAAAGGCGGGGAACAGGGCGGTTCATATATTTCCACCATGGAGAATTTTCATTGAAGGTCCATGGCCATTTCTGAATGAAAACCACATTCTTTCCAAGTGATTCAATACTGCCTCTAAGGTTCATCTCGAGACTGTCTACTATGGTAAAAACCGAAATGATGGCAAGGATGCCGATAGTTATTCCAAGTAATGATAGAAATGTTCTTAGTCTTGCACTCCATAGCGCGTTAAGAGCAAACACAAGATTTTCCTTTACCAGAGTCAGCCACATTTCTTTCGACTTTGTGTAAAGCTAATTAATATTGTTTTTTATGATGAGGCCGGTACTTGTTTTGTACTCTTTTCCACTCCTGCAAACTTTTACTATTTTTTCAACATCAGCATATTATGAAATCTGTGCGTATTAAAAGAGCTATTTTTGCAGCCTGCGTTTGCATAACATCAAACAACAACCATGAAGCAAATCCCAGGGCTGATTTCGCTTCATGATATAAAACGACAAACAATCACATGAGCGGAAAAAAACAAATAAAAAGCGCACTTATCTCTGTTTTTTATAAAGACAGACTGGATGAGGTGGTGAAGAAATTACATTCACTTGGAGTGAAAATGTACAGTACAGGTGGGACACAAACGTTTATTGAATCGCTTTCGATTCCCGTTGTGCCTGTTGAAGATCTTACTTCATATCCTTCCATTTTGGGTGGAAGGGTAAAGACGCTGCATCCAAAAATTTTTGGAGGAATTCTTGGTCGCCGTGAACTGGACTCTGACGTGGCGCAGCTGGAGCAATATGAAATTCCACAGATCGATCTTGTGATTGTCGATCTTTATCCTTTCGCGGAAACAGTTGCAAAAGGAGCTTCAGAAGCTGATATCATTGAAAAAATTGATATCGGGGGGATTTCCCTGATTCGTGCCGCCGCGAAAAATTTCAATGACGTGGTTATCGTTCCGTCAAGAGATGAATACGGAACTCTCATTAACCTGCTGGACGAGAAGAAAGGCGTTACCGAACTTGCAGACAGGAAATCCTTCGCTGCAAAAGCATTTGCAGTTTCTTCTGACTACGACACGGCCATTTTTAAATTTTTCAATAGAAACGATGAGAACGTTGTATTTAAATACAGCGAGCACCGTCACCAGGTTTTGCGTTACGGCGAGAATCCTCACCAGCGCGGTTTTTTCTTTGGTGATTTGGGCGAGATGTTTGACAAACTGAATGGCAAGGAGCTTTCGTATAACAATCTTTTGGATGTTGACGCGGCAGTAAACCTGATGGCGGACTTTGATGAAACCACATTTGCCATTCTCAAGCACAATAACGCCTGCGGAGTTGCATCCCGTCCAAAACTTATTAATGCATGGAAAGATGCCCTTGCAGGCGATCCGGTTTCCGCTTTTGGTGGAATTCTGATCACCAATGCTGAGGTGGATGCTGAAACTTCAGCAGAGATCAATAAGCTTTTCTTTGAAGTGATTATCGCTCCTTCTTATAGCGATGACGCGCTGAAAATTTTAAAAAGCAAGCCAAACCGCATAATACTGGTTCAAAAGAAGTTTGAATTGCCTAAGACAAGCTTCCGTTCCTTATTGAACGGAGTGGTGGAACAGGATAAGGACAGTAAAGTTGAAACCCTGGCCGATCTGAGAACGGTAACCCAGGTCTCACCTTCAGACAGGGAGAAAAAAGATCTGCTGTTTGCCAACAAACTTGTAAAGCATACAAAATCCAACACCATTGTGCTCGCAAAAAACGGTCAGTTGCTGGCAAGCGGCACCGGACAAACTTCACGGGTTGACGCATTAATGCAGGCCATTAATAAAGCAGCCGCTTTCAAATTTGATCTGTCCGGAGCGGTAATGGCATCAGACGCGTTTTTTCCTTTTCCTGATTGCGTTGAAATAGCACATAACTCAGGAATAAAAGCTGTTGTTCAGCCGGGAGGAAGTATTAAAGACAAGGACAGTATTGAGTATTGCGATGAAAATGGCATGAGCATGGTGTTTACCGGCTTCAGACATTTTAAGCATTAATCAATACAAATTTTCAACACGGGAAAATATTTGCATGAAAATGGAACTCGTTGTTCATCATTGCGTACAAATAAACGGCAAACGTCAGCAGATAAAAATAATGCAGAGCTGCCTTTGCGTAAGATTCGTACATTCGTAATTCGTAAATTCGCAAGACATTCGTAATTCGTAGATATTTATGGCGTTGTTCAACTTCTTAACTCAGGAAATAGCGATAGACCTCGGAACCGCTAATACCATTATAATACACAATGACAAAGTTGTCGTTGATGAGCCTTCAATTGTTGCTGTAGACAGAAGCACAGGAAAGGTGATCGCGGTTGGAAAACAGGCACAGCAGATGCATGGAAAAACCCACGAGAACATCAAAACCATCCGACCGTTAAAGGATGGAGTGATCGCTGACTTCCAGGCTGCAGAGGAAATGATCAAAGGAATGATTAAAATGATCAATCCTGGTCGCAAGATCTTTCAGCCGAGCTTAAGAATGGTAATCTGTATTCCCAGTGGCATTACCGAGGTTGAAAAGCGCGCAGTTAGAGACAGTGCGGAACACGCGGGCGCAAAAGAGGTCTATATGATCCACGAGCCAATGGCTGCCGCTATCGGTATGGGAATAGACGTAGAGGAGCCGATGGGCAACATGATCATTGATATTGGAGGTGGTACCTCTGAAATCGCCGTTATAGCGCTCGGTGGAATTGTTTGCGATAAATCCATTCGTATAGCGGGAGATGATTTTACCGCAAACATTGAAGAGTATATGCGCCGCCAGCACAATATTCTTATTGGTGAGCGTTCGGCGGAGCGCGTCAAGATAGAAGTTGGTGCAGCGATGACTGAGATTGATAACCCACCACCTGATTTTCCGGTTCACGGACGAGACCTGATGACAGGTATTCCAAAGGAAATCTTTGTTTCTTATGTAGAGATAGCGCATGCGCTCGATAAATCCATATCAAAAATAGAAGAAGCGATTCTTAACGCGCTGGAGATGACGCCACCAGAACTTTCAGCAGACATTTACCGTACGGGAATCTATATGGCGGGTGGAGGAGCATTACTTCGCGGTCTGGACAGACGTATCAGCATGAAGACCAAGCTTCCGGTTCATATTGCCGAAGATCCGCTTCGCGCTGTGGCAAGGGGTACTGGCATTGCCCTCAAGAACATTCACAAGTTTCCGTTCCTTATCAAGTAGTCCAGGAGTCGAAGTGTCCAGGCACTTAGACTTAACGACTCCATGACACCATGACTCTTTGACTTTTTATATAATTTTTACATTCTCGTTTTTTAAAAATAAATAGCTAAAAACTTTTAGTTTACCATTCGGTTAATAGCTTTTTCATTTGTTACTTTGTATTTGATTTTTTTGTTGATTGCAGACGGGCTGTGTGATTGGTTTTCCGTGAATAAAAGCGATGCGTAATCTTTATTTATTTTTCGTCAGGTATAATTATTTTTTCCTCTTTCTATTGCTGGAAGTCATCTGCATTTATCTCATTTCTCAAAACAATAATTACAGCGGCACAGTTGTTCTGAATTCTGCAAATAGTGTCAGTGGTAATTTTTACAAAGCCATATCCAACACAAAGGAATATCTGGCGCTGAAAGAAGAAAATGACAGGCTGGCGCAGGAAAATGCAATGCTGTATGCACGTCTTAAAGAAGCGTATGATATTATTCCGATGGCAAACAAGGTTGTGCATGATACACTTTACCGCCAGCAATACTCTTATCTTTCCGGCAAAGTAGTAAACAACACCACCAATAAGCAAAGCAATTACGTATTGTTGAATGTCGGAAAGAATCAGGGC
>CBIHPU010000178.1:0-7175 GCA_966211935.1 uncultured bacterium
ACTGGTGGTTTCAAATATTGACGAAGGACTTTTTATTTTATCTCCCACTTACGTTCGTGCCTGTTACCTGGAAGGAAATGTAACAGATAGCATTTGCGGAACTGTACTGAATGATGTTACAGTTACAATTTCTTCTGTGAATGTTGTTGACTCAACTAACCTTGCAGGGGTTTTTGCAACGGGCACAGCCTACCCGGGTACATACGATGTAACATTTTCAAAACCCGGATACACTTCAAAAACATATTACAATCTTACTTTCGCTGCTGCACAAGTCATTACTTTAAATGTTCAGCTTTACAGCGCAAACACGGTTTCTATGAACGGATCTGTTACCGACGCAACAACTTCAACGGGAATAGCGAACCTGCCTGTTTCGTTTATTGGTTCAAATAATTACAACTTCACTACTGACGGATCCGGAAATTTCAACAGCTGCAGTGTTGTGAGCGGCACTTATACTGTTAGCGCCGGCGCGTGGGGTTTTGAAACAGTATGTAGTCCGGTTACAGTTAACAGTGGAAATCCAACTGTAGCTCTTCCATTGGCAAAAGAATATTACGATGATTTCTCCTTTGATCTTGGCTGGACAGTTACTTCCAATTCAACCGCAGGTTTCTGGGAGCGTGGAGTTCCCAATGGAACATTCAATTTTGCATCACCTTCAAACCCGGGAGTGGATGTTACAACAGACTGTTCAAATATGGCGTATGTTACCGGCAACGCAGGTGGAAGCGCAGGTCAGGATGATGTTGACGCAGGCGCGACGACATTAACTTCTCCGGTTTTTGATCTGAGTGCTTATCAGCAACCATACATTCATTATGATCGCTGGTTCTATAATGGCGGAGGATCAGGAACGCCAAATGATTCACTTAATATTTCACTCACCAACGGAACACAAACAGTTACAATTGAAACAGTAACTTTTTCCAGTTCAGGAAATTCTACGTGGCAGCATTCAGCAAAAAAAGTATCGCAATATTTGACACCGACATCCACAATGCGTTTTATAGTGCGTGCTGCAGATGCGGGCGCAGGACATTTGGTTGAGGCTGGTTTGGACAAATGGTTTGTAGTTGATTCACTCAGTGCTTCGGTTTCTGAACAATCTGTAAATGAAATGGAGTTAACTGCTTATCCAAACCCATTTACAAATGAAGTTCGTGTCAGCTGGAACATTCAGAATAATGATTTTGCAGAAGCGCAACTGATTTTATGCGATGTTTCGGGACGTGAAATAAAAACTCTGTCACTTAGAAATACAAGCGGAACAATTATCATTGATGAAAACCTTTCAGAAGGAATTTATTTCATCCGGGTTCTTCAGAAGAACAAAGTTTCAAAAACGATAAAACTGGTTCACTATTGAAACATATAGGAGACTGTTTGAAGTTCGATGTTTGAAGTTTGAAGTTTTCTTCATGAAGCGAAATCAGCTTTGGGATTTATGCTTCATGGTCGTTCGTAGTTTTTCGCTATCTGCGCATAAAATTCTTGTCAGCGTGAAATAAACGTCGCGGCGTTGCGAACGTCGCGAGAACTTTATTTAAAAAAAATTACCGCGCTCTCCGCCACCTTCATCTGCACCGCGTGAAACTCGAGCAAAAAAAAGGAGAGTTGTAAACCCGCCCTTTTTAACATGCTACATTTTTTTTACTGTTTCACTATTCTCTTAGAAACTACGCCCTTCGCAGATTGAAAATTCACAAAATAAATTCCGTTTTCAATTGTATTTAAATCAATTACCTGCTTCAGCTGATCAGCCGTTGGCGCAAAAGTAAAAACGATTTTCCCTACAAGATCCGTCACATAAACCTGTTCAACATTCATCGCGGCGTTCCACTCAAGATTCAAAGATCCATTTGCGGGATTTGGAAATGCGCGCACAAGATCAGCAGCCTGCTCCGCGGTTTCAATCAGCAATGCCGGATTCGCAACATTCTTCAGGTTTGAACGCGAAGTATTAATAATAGCTCGTGATGGAGAGCAGCTGTTGTTTACTTCAACTTCTAAACGGTAAGTACTGCTGTTCGCCTGGGAATAACCGGTATGGTTCCAGGAGTTAAACGTTATCATGTTTCCTCCCACCTGGTTCATGGCAGTTCCGCCAAGTGAATCCCACATACATTTCACCATAAAAGGGGGATTCATGGTATTCACATAAGAGTTCCATGAACAAGTGTAATAACCGGAACCCATATTTGGAACAACGTCAAGCCAGCAGGAATTGGCAGCAACACTCTGCGGACCTTCTATTCCGCTGAAATCAACTGCACTGATCTTATACTTGTACCAGGAAGTATTCACATTAACAGCAATGTCATCGTATACGCTGGAGTCAGCGAAATCAATTGCAGCAACTTTTATATAGTTCCACGGCGCAGTATCCGCACGGTAGATATAAAAGCTGTCAATGTCGGTTGCAACAGGTTTATTCCACACAACGCTTATGTAAGTCGCGGTAGCGGAATCAACAGTAACCAGGCATATTTCAGGTTGCCAGACAGGTTGACTGAAACTTAAAGACGCCGTAAGAAAAGAGACGACAGCTATAACGAAACGTATTAGTTTTTTCATGGTATTGGTATTTGTACCAGAAAATTAGCGCTTTTAAATGGGTTGGGCTCTACCAATTACCGACCTATAACTGAATTTCACCGATTGAAAACCAAGGAAACTTGCAGCATATTAAAAGTTTCCATAGTTTTGCGCCGCATTTTTGATTAAGAAATGGAACCCAAAGATCAGGTACTAAAAACGGCAATGGATATGTTTTTCAGGTACGGCGTAAAACGCGTTACCATGGATGACATTTCCAGGGAAATGGGTATTTCAAAAAAAACGATTTATCAGAAGTTCAAAGATAAAGACGATATAATTGAAAATCTGATCAGCCTTATGCTTGCGGAGAATCTGAAAGAAATAGAGCACATAAGCGCTATTGCAAAAGACCCGGTGCATGAAGTTATAGAAACAGGAAAATATCTAAGTAAAGTATTCTCCTGCATTAATCCGGTTTTTATTTACGAGATAAAACGTTACTACCCAAAAGCCTGGAAAAAACTTGAACATTTCAAAGCGAAACACATTATGCATGTTCTTGAATCCAATCTGAAGAAAGGAATTGAACTGAAGATCTACCGAGGTGATCTGAACATTCCCTTAATGGCACATTACCGGTTGAAACAATTTGATCTTGCTTTTGAACCCGGCGCTTTTCCGGTAGATAAACTATCACTAGGTGAAATACAGGTGCAGTTACTTGATCATTTTTTGCATGGAATAACAACTATAAAAGGTCATAAACTAATTAATAAATATAAAGAGCTCCAGGATGAGGAGTAATTTGACCATGAAGCAGAAATCCCAGGGCTAATTTCGCTTCATGGAAATACAACAAACGAGAAACAATCATAAGATAAAGAAAATTTTAATCATCGCAATTTGTGTAAGCAGCGCAAAAGCATTTGGCCAGGGAGCCGCTTTTACATTGCAGCAGGCGCTTGACTATGCATACACACATAATCCAGATCAACTTAATTCAGAACTGGACGCGAAGAATCAATTGTATTACAAGCGCCAAATTGCGGCTGCAGGCCTGCCGCAGGTGAATGGAAGTCTTGACGTAAAAGATTACGTTGATCTTCCAACGCAGTTGTTGCCCGGCGAATTTTTTGGCGCGCCTCCCGGCACTTTTTTACCCGTGAAATTTGGTTTGCAGTATAACGCCATGGCGTCGATCTCAATCACGCAACTTGTTTTCTCCAGCGATTATTTTGTTGGATTGCAGGCCGCGAAAGAACTGATGGTACTCTCTCAGAAAAATATCCTTCGCACTAAAGCGGAAACAGCACAGAATGTCTCCAAAGCATATTACTCCGTATTGGTTAACCGCGAACGGATAAAACTGCTGGACGCGAATTTAGAACGGCTCAAAAAAATGTTGGATGACACAAAAGCGTTGAATAAGGCCGGCTTTGTGGAGCAGATAGATGTCGATCGTCTTGAAGTAACATTCAACAACCTTACGGTGGAAAAAGAAAAAGTAGAGCGACTGATCGGCATAAGTGAAACGCTTCTCAAATTTCAGATGGGATATAAAATAACAGATAAAATTACACTCAGCGATTCACTTACCACTACCGATCAGAATCCAATCACCATACAGGAAAACCAGAAAACCAATTATTCGCAGCGTGCTGAGTATTCACTTCTTGAAACGCAACAGCGCCTGAATTTGCTGAATCTGAAAAGATACAGATTAACCGCGTTGCCAACTTTAGTTGCTTACGGAAATTTCGCGTCTCAGGCGCAGCGTAACGAATTTGATTTTCTTGACTTCAACAAAAAATGGTACCCGATTGGAATTATCGGAGCAACGCTTAACGTTCCGATTTTTGGCGGCGGACAAAACGCATGGCGCATTAGACAAGCGAACATCAGCATACAAAAAACAAAGAACAGCATAACGAATCTGGAACAAGCCATTGATATGGAAGTTCAGATCGCCAGCATTTCATACGAGAACGCGGTTGTAAGTCTGGAATCGCAAAAAAAGAACATGACGCTCGCAGAAAATGTGCTGACCGTAGCGAACAAAAAATACGAACAGGGTGTGGGCAGTAACCTGGAAGTTGTTACGGCTCAGACGTCATTGAAAGAAGCAGAGACAAACTATTTTAACGCGTTGTACGACATGTACGTGGCGAAGATAGATTACCTGAAAGCTATTGGGGCGTTGGTTAAATAAGTAAGAGTTGAAAGTTTTGAAAGTTGAAAGTTATACTTCAAGGAATATAAAAATGCGTACACTAAAAACAGCTCTGTTATTTCTTGCATTTGCAATCTTATACTCATGCGGCGGCGGAAGTAAAACAGTTAAACCTGAAAGGAAAGATCTGACACAAGCGGTTTACGCATCAGGTAAATTATATCCTGTCAACGATTACAAGGTGCTTTCAAAATATCCCGGATATATTAAAACAATTCACGTTAATGTTGGTGATACCGTTGTTGCGGGACAGCCGTTGATAACGATCCGCAATGATCAGACAGAGTTCAATACCGAAAGCGCTAAAAACGCAATGGAACTTGCGTTGAAAAACGCCAACCCCAACGCTCCTGTACTTATGACGCTGAAAAACGAAATGAGTTCCACCCGCGCGCGTTACGAACTAGATTCGCTTAATTACAGCCGCTACCTTACTTTGCTGAAACAAAACGCGGGCTCACAACTTCAGGCTGATCAGGCAAAAGTGCAGTTTGAAGTTTCCAAACAGGCCTGGCTAAAGAGCGTGTACAATTATCAAAGTACAAAAGACAGATTAACAACCGAAGCAGCAAACGCCGAGTTGCAATATAAAACTCTTCTCGCCAACAAAAATGAATATGTTATTCCCGCGGAAAAAAAAGGGATGGTCTATGATATAGATGCTAAAGCGGGAGAAATGGTTTCGTTGCTAAAACCGGTAATGGAAATTGGTGACGCCGAAAAATTTGAACTGGAACTGAATGTAGATGAAACCGATGTTACGCTGATAAAAGAAGGACAGGAAGTTATTTTTACAATTGATGCTTATGGAACAGAAACCTTTAAAGGAACCGTGCGTGAAATATATCCCCGCATTTCGCAAAGCAATAAAACATCCAAAATAATTGCAGATATAAAAACTGGTTCTGACAAAAAATTCTATTCCTCTCTTTCTGCGGAAGCAAATATTATTATCAGCGTCAAAAAGAATGTTCTTGTAATTCCGCGTGAATATATTTTTGAAGGAAACAAAGTGATGGTGGAAGGAAAGAACGAACCTGTTATTATTAAAAAAGGAATTGAGGACCTGGAATATGTTGAAGTTCTTGAAGGATTAACTGAAAACGACATCCTGCAAAAAGTCTGAAAATAAAATTGAAACCGAATATTAAAATAGCGCTGACTCACCTGAGCTCAAAAAAAAGGCAGACCATTGTGGCCATGCTTGGCGTTACATTCGGCATTGCCATTTTTATTTTTCAGGCGGGATTAATATCCGGATTCCAGAGTACGTTTATAGAGCAGACAGTTAACACAACAGCAAACATACGTCTCTACAATGAAGCGGAGAAGAACAGAAAAAGCATATTAGAAGTAAATGACACATCAGACAAAAGCTGGTATGTTGTAAGGAACATCAAGCCAAAAGATGAACAACCGCGCATAAAGAACGGATTGCAGATTATTGAGAAGCTTGAAAAGCATCCTGATATTGCGGGTGTGTCTCCTTTTCTTGGCAGCCAGGCGATTTTTAAAATGGGAATTGCAACCGTGGCAGGTAGAGTGTCGGGCGTAAATATTGAAAAAGAAAATTTACTTTTTGATCTGGCGAAGAACACCAAACAGGGCGACATTTTCAGCCTGCAGACAATTCCCAACGGAATTATTCTGGGTGACGGTCTGGCTGAATTGCTTGGCGCGAAATTGCACGACAACATCTACGTGATCTCTCCAAAGGGAATTGAACTGGAAATGAAAGTTGTTGGTATACACCGAAGCGGATTAACTGAAGCCGACAAGTCACGCGCATATATAAACATCCGTAACGCGCAAAAACTATTGCAGGTAGACGGGGCATACATCACAGACATCAACATCAAATTAAAAGACATCAACAAAGCGGAAGAACTTTCAAAAGAATTCACAAAGAAATATGGTTACACCGCGCAGGACTGGAAAACAGCCAACGCAAGCATATTCGGGATTTTTAAAATTCAGAATATGATAACTTATCTGATCATAGCTTCCATTCTTATTGTCAGTGGTTTCGGGATTTTCAACATCCTGATGATGATCATTTACGAAAAGATGCCGGATATAGCAATATTAAAAGCAATCGGTTATAAGGATCGTGACATACGCGTAATATTTTTAACTGAGTCGTTAATCATTGGTGTGATCGGTGGTATACTTGGATTGTTACTTGGCTACGTAATGCAAACCGTAGTTGGAAATATTAAAATGGACGTTAAAGGCTTCGTATCGCTGGAATATCTGAAGTTTAACAGCTCAATAATTTTTTACGCGTTTGCGTTTGTATTTGGATTGATAGTTACAGTGGTCGCAGGATATATTCCAGCCCGTAAAGCGAGCATGGTTGATCCAATAGATATAATCAGGGGAAAATAAATGGAACCGATTT
>CBIHPU010000179.1:0-7141 GCA_966211935.1 uncultured bacterium
TTATAAATACAGACAGCAAACAGGAATTAAAAATATACACCATCTATTCGCCACCTCAACATAAAGATGGCATTGCACGGGCTACAAAAAAAGATGCAGAACAAAACGAAGCCAAATTTGACGGAAAAACAACAGAGTAAATCAAAGTGAAAATTTAGAAGAACTTTTGATTGCGTATTTGCGAATCGAAAGCTGACCTATAATTTTCCAAGCGGATTTTTCGGCTATAAACAATATCATGGCAACAATTGGAAATAAAAAACCGATAACGGCCCAGCCCTGCGCATTTCGTTGTTGCACATGGGATTAATGAAAATTCCTCCCTCCATGAAAAATATCTTCCTGCTTTTCACCCGGATCACTCAGCGGCAACAGCAATGCGGAAACGTTGTAGCATTTACTTACAACCACATGTATCACTTCTCCCTCCTTCTGCAATTTGCCTTCAACCATCAGCAAACGCGAATGCACAATCTCCTTTCGATATTGATTGAATAAATTTTCAAACACAACCAGATTTGCAGAGCCTGTTTCGTCTTCAATGGTAATAAAACAAATTCCACTTGCAGTACCCGGACGCTGGCGCACCAATACTAATCCGGCAACACGTACTTTCATTCCGTCTGTACAATTCACCAACTCACTGTTAGATGTAACTTTCATAACTTCCAACTTCGAACGCACAAAACTCAAGGGATGCGCTTTTAGCGAGAATGACAATGTCCGGTAATCTTCGATCACATGCTCCGACAACTGCATTTCCGGAAGCTGAATTGTTTTTTCTGTTGAATTGTCAACTTGCTGCCCGGCGAACAAACCATTCAAATGATCGCTCAACGCTGCAATTTCCCACAAGGCTTTTCTTCTGTCCAATCCAATCGAACGAAATGCATCTGCATCCGCAAGATTTTCGAGAGCGGTTAAAGAAATTCCGGCATCCACCAGTTGTTGAATGGAATTAAAACCTTCATCACGCGCAGCTAAAAGAATCTGCATATCCTCCTCCTTCAAACCTTTTACCTGTCTTAATCCTAAACGCAGCGCACAATATTTTCCTTCTTTCTCTTCGAGTGTATTATCCCAATCAGAAAAATTTATATCTACAGCTTTAATGACAACTCCATGCTTACGTGCATCTGTAATAATCTGTGCAGGCTGGTAAAATCCCATTGGCTGACTGTTCAATAATGCGGCGGCAAAAATATCGGGATAATGACATTTCAACCAGGAAGAAACATAAACCAGCAATGCAAAACTTGCTGCGTGACTCTCAGGAAAACCATAACTGCCAAATCCCTCTAATTGTTTGAACACGCGCTTTGCAAATTCTTCGGTATATCCTTTGGCAGTCATTCCATCAATCAGTTTCTTTTCAAACTTGCTCACCAATCCTTTTGCCTTGAACGTGGCCATGCTTCTTCTTAACTCATCCGCTTCGGAAGGAGTAAAGCCTGCTGCAACAATCGCGATCTCCATTGCCTGTTCCTGGAACAATGGAACTCCCAAAGTTCTTCCCAATATTTTTTTCAATTCCTCAGATGGATACTCAACCGGTTCTTCTCCGTTTCTTCTGCGCAGATAAGGATGCACCATATCTCCCTGAATTGGTCCCGGTCTTACAATCGCGACTTCAATTACAAGATCATAAAAACATTTCGGACGCAGGCGCGGAAGCATGGACATCTGCGCGCGACTCTCAATCTGAAAAACTCCAATCGTATCCGCATGACTCACCATTTCATAAACGGCAGGATCATCCTGCGGAATATTCGCAAGCGTGAGATCGAGGTTATAATGTTTTTTTGCAAGATCAAATGCTTTCCGGATACATGTAAGCATTCCCAATGCAAGCACATCCACTTTCAAAAAACCAAGCTCTTCAATATCATCCTTGTTCCATTCTATGTTGATGCGGTTTTCCATCCGCGCATTCATGATGGGACAGAGATCAGACAAGCGACCTTGTGTAATGACAAAACCTCCGGTGTGTTGTCCCAGCTGACGAGGAAAACCAATATACTGTTCTGTAAGATCCAGCACTTTCAGTAAATGCGGATCATTGGCACTGAAACCAGATGAAGTAATTGTTTTTCCTTCATACCAATCATAATTCAACTCCCATCCTGAATCAGCTAAACTATTGATGGCATCAAGTGATAAACCCATTGCCTTCGCAACATCACGTACCGCTCCTTTATAATGTTGCTGTGTTACAGTGGCAACGATGGCAGCTCTGTGACGTCCGTATTTTTCATAGATGTACTGAATCACTTCTTCGCGGCGCTCGTGTTCAAAATCCACATCAATGTCAGGCGGTTCATCGCGGGCATCTGACATAAAACGACTGAACAGCAAAGAGAATTTGGAAGGATCTACAGAAGTAATTCCAAGACAATAACACACGGTAGAGTTTGCAGCAGAGCCTCGTCCCTGGCACAAAATATTCTGACTTCGCGCGAAGCGGACAAAATCATAAACAGTCAGAAAATATGCAGCATATTCTTTCCGCGCAATAAAATCAAGTTCAAATTCAATATTCGCTTTTACTTTTTCGGGAATGTTGTTGTTGAATTTTTCATTCGCGCCCTGCCAGGTGAGCGCAATCAACTCTTCCTGCGGACTACGTCCGTTGTTGGTGATCTCTTCAGGATAAACATATTTTAATTCGCTCAACGAAAACTTACAGGCATCTGCAATTTTCTGTGTATTCTCAATTGCATGCGGATAACGCGCGAACAAACGTTTCATCTCATCAGCATCTTTCAAATAACGTTCAGCATTCTGATGCAATTTAAATCCCGCATTATAAATCGTACATTTCTCACGAACACAGGTAACAACATCCTGCAACTCGCGACGTTCGGGCGTGTGATAATAAACATCATTCGTCGCAACCAAAGGAATATCGAATTGTTGTGATAATTCAGAAAGGCGATGCAATTTTTTATAATCGTTTGCCTGGTAAGAACGAGTCGCGCCGAGATAAATATCATCTCCCAATTTCTGTTTGTATTCCTGCAAAGCAGAAACAAAATCTTTTTCAAAATCAAATTCAAGATTCAATGAAGCGGGAGGAACAACAATAAATATTATTCCCTTCGAATAGCGGTAAACATCTTCCCGGTATAAATGACAATCACCTTTCTCCGCTCTCAAATTTCCTTCAGACAAAAGCGCAGATAACAATGCATATGCATCTTTGTTTGTGGGATAAGCTAACAGCGAAGGACCATCCAGTAAATTCAGACGACTCGCTGGAATAACACGCAAATCTGTTTTCTTCGCTGCGCGATAAGCACGAACAATTCCTGAAAGCGTGTTGTGATCTGTGATGGCAATTTCTTTGTAACCCAGAGCCAAAGCCTGCTCCACAAATTCTTCAGGATGCGAAGCGCCACGAAGAAAAGTGAAATTGCTTGTGATCTGTAATTCAGTATAGCTCATGTTCTATGCAAAAAAACCATGTAAAAACCATTCGGGATTCCCACTGTTGTAATCACCAGAACGAAACAACCAGTAACGCGCGCCGTGTTCATCTTCCACGCAATAATAATCACGGTATAATCCTTGCTGAATCCACCACTCCTGCTCTATGCGCTCCGGACCATCCGCTTTTTTCACTGTGTGCATCACATTTTTATAACGGAACATCAATGGCGGATAATCGGGAATTGGAACACTCACTTCTATTTTCTCCGGTTTTTCCAATAAATGCAAAGGACGTGGAAGATCCAATCTCCATTCTGAATTTTTCTTCTCAGACAATGAATCCGCTTCCTTTACTGAACGCTCGGGCCAGTAATGTTCGGCAGGAAGATAACGATGCACAGAATTGTTTCCGATCTTCCCGTTGAGTTTATCTATCAATTCCGCAATCGCGTTTTCATTGGTGCCGCTCACATCCCACAACGAATCCTGTTCGTTCAACAATTCTTCCACAACAGGAGCGGAAAGAATAAACAATTCAATTCCAAGTCCCGGATTTATTTGTGCGATCTTAATTTCAAAAAGTTTAAATAAATGCGTGATGTTTCTGGCAGGTTTGTTTGTGCCAATCTCAATTTTCTGCACTATGCCATCAAGACGATAACAACTCAATTCGCATTTTCGCAAACCTTTACACTCGCGATTCAAGCGTTCATAAAGTGTTTCAAGCAACATCTTCAATGCAATCTCAATTCCTCCCGCGTTGCGAATCGGTTCCAGGCAAGGTAAACGTTCTTCAAAAGGAGTTAGTGGTTTGACAGGAAGCATCATTTCCATTTCAAAACCCAACGCCTGATCTAAACGTGTAAGTAAATGTTGTCCAAAGCGGCGGCGCAAAGCAGTACGCGGCATTTTCATAAAGCTTCCAACAGTTTTCAATCCGAGTTTTTCCAAACGCTCGTGCGCAGTATTCTCCAGACGCAAAGCAGCAGAAGGCAATGTTGACAACACCTCAGCTTGTTTTCCTGCTGGAACAATAGAAGAAGATTTTCCGAAACGCGAAGCGGCCCAGGCGCAGGCTGCAGTATCTGCTATTGCAGTACGAATGTGATATCCGAAATTTTTGAAACGTGTGTGAATGTCATTTAAATATCCCTCTTCTCCACTCCACAAATGCGTGCAGCCTCTTGCATCCAAAATTAATCCGTCGGGAAGATCAAGAGCAACAAAAGGAGTATAACGCAAACACCATTCGGCAAGCGCGTTCAATAATTTTTCAGTTTGTTCAGGATCGAAATCAAAAATTTCAAGTTCGGGAACAATGGCTTTGCAATCGGCAACAACCATTTCTGTGAACACGCCTTTGTTTTTTGCTACATCATTCACAGCTTTTACAACACGGCGTCCCTTTTCTGTGAGTGCAAGCGCGAAAGGTTTGTCTTTCAGTTCCGGTTGCTTTCTGAGCATCCAGTCAGTAAGTAAATGCGGGAATTGTATTGCAACAAAACGCTTTTCCATTTACGCGATCTTTCGCTCATCGTAATTTGAGAGAGTGATAACAGATTCAGAAATATATTCGAGTCCTTTCGGTGAATACTGCACGATCCATTTTGCGGGCATACCATTTCTTACTTTCAGCAATTCAACTTCCCATTTCGGAAAACCTACTCCGGGCAGATCACCATTTATTTCACTTGCGAGTGGTTTAATTTTCCATCGCGAAACGCAGGCAACAGCATTCATTGCTTTTTTAGGCTGATAGCGATGAATGAAACCGGTGACCTTACTTTTTTCCACTGCAAGCTGCAATCTCCGCGACTCATCAAAACCAAGTTCGCTGATCTCACCAACAACAGCCGAAATCGCATTGCATTTCAGTGCCTCTTCAACTGACCACAAAGCATCTTTTGTTTTTTTTGCATCAACAAACAGAATGCGTTCGGGATCAATACCAAAAGCTTTGAGTGCAGGAGGAAAAATTTTGCGTTGGGGAGAGATCCAGATGCAGTAACCATTTTGCTGCATAAGTTTTGAAAGAACGACAGAAATGAATCCGTTGGTACTTGCAGCATCTTCAGGTTTCAGGCTGATGAGTTCGTGCACAGCACCGCGCGGAAAAACTTTTCCGGGAAAAGCAGATTCCATTTGTCCGAGTCCAAGAGTTGGTTGATTTTCAGCGCTTACGCGGTTTCCCTGCAAATTAAGGATCTGCTGCTGCAGTTGGCTGATGATGTTTTGTTTTGCGATCATGTTCTCCTACTACGGACTCTGGAGTCGGAATAACAAATATACTATAATTTGTAGCAATTTTCTGCTATGATTTGTAGCAGGAATGTTAAAGCGGGAAGAAACTGAAAATGAGGGTGAAATATAAGATTGGATTTAAATCTTGTGAAGACGGGTGGAAAATTAATTCCTGAATCTGTCACAAAGTTAACTTTGCACTCGAATGGCGGATGTACACACAAAAGAGCAGCGGAGTTATAATATGAGCCGCATCAAGGGTAAAAACACCAAACCCGAAATGCTCGTACGTCAGTTTCTTTTTTCGCAAGGTTATCGATATCGATTACATGTCAAAAATTTACCAGGCAAACCGGATATTGTCCTCCCGAAATACAAAACTGTAATTTTTATCCATGGATGTTTCTGGCATGGTCATAAAGGCTGTCGTTATTTTGTGATTCCAAAAACCAGAACAGAATGGTGGATGGATAAGATAAACCGGAATTCTGAACTGGATCAAAATGCAGTGAAAGCATTAAAAAAATCAGGTTATAAAGTGATCATCATCTGGGAGTGCAATTTAAAATCTAAAACACTCTTCCGCACTCTTTCTTCTCTCTCCACGAAGCTTATCAATTAATTCTTGTTGAAAACTAATTAGCGCTTTGATAATAATATTATCAATGTTGCTCATAGTCCGTTGACTGATAATCGACATAAACAAACCTTTACACATGTAAACCCAAATGGATATTCAGGAAAAATTCGGCTCACGTATTCGTGAATTAAGAAAAAAGAAAAAATGGACGCAAGAAGAGCTTGCGCATCAGGCGGGTATTGACAGAACCTACATGACTGATGTTGAAAATGGCAAAAGAAATATTGGAATTCAAAATATCGAAAAACTGTTGAATGCTTTGGAAGTGTCTTTTGCAGAATTTTTTAAAGGGATGAAGTAAAATGAAACCAATGATTAAAAAAATTAATTACAGCAGAGTTCGGGAAAAAGTGTTCCCAGAAAAACTTGAAAAAGAACGTAATGATTCATTAGCCTTTATTACACATCATCTCCATGCAAATTCTGATAACATTTCATTTTTGAAGAAACCACTTAAAGGATGGTTGAATGGACATACTAAAGATATTTTATCAGATCCCGAATTCCAGTATGAATTAAAAATAAACTGGAATATTCCTTTTCCTCCTTCACCAAATCCCAAATTTAAATTCATAGACTTGTTTGCCGGCATTGGAGGAATCCGACTTGCATTTCAGAATTTGGGAGGACAATGTGTTTTTACAAGTGAATGGAATGCGTATGCAAAGAAAACTTATGAAGCAAATTTTGGAGAAGTTCCATTTGGAGATATAACACAGATAAATGAAAAAAATATCCCAAACCACGACATTCTCCTTGCTGGATTTCCATGCCAGCCTTTTTCGTTAGCGGGAGTGTCCAAAAAAAATGCTCTTGGTCGTGAACATGGTT
>CBIHPU010000180.1:0-7120 GCA_966211935.1 uncultured bacterium
TATCACAAAGAATCTTCAATCATTATCCTTGTTCATATCCTCATCGTGGTGTTCCTTATCCTTAAGGTCCTTGTCATGATCCGCGTCTTTGTCTTTGCTGCGATCCATGTCTTTACCACTTTCTTTTTTCAATTTATCTTATTTTGATTTTTTCTTTATGAAAGAACCATGAGCGCCAAAAATTTAATTCTCATCGCGTACTTCAGCTTTGTATGTGAGTTTTCCTTCTGCATCGGTTTTCTTCATCAATTCTTTAGCTTCTTTTCCACCGAGGTTTCTGGTGATGTAGTCAGATGCCGCTTTTGGCAACTCATCCTCATCGATTTCAATCCCCTTTTCTACAATACGACCATTCTCAGAAAACACAGCTGTATTTTCTTTCATGTCAGCGCGGAATTCAGCCTTGTAATTCGCGCCCTCTTTTTCCCATTTAGCTTTTCCTTCATCAGGAAACTCTTTTTCGAAGGCGTCTTTTACTGCAGGTGGAACCTGCTCATCTTTCAATTCCTGTGCATTGGCAAGACCTAGTCCCGCTGCTAACGCAAAGATTACCATATAGGATCTCATTTTACTTTGTTTTTATGTTTATTAAAAATTAAAGTAATTTTTATTTCCATTCCAACGCTTTAGTTGATGCCCCATAGCAAATAGCGTGCAAATGCAGGCAACTATTCTTACCCGGCGCCGGGCTATTAATTATTTGTGTCGGGCTATTCTGAAAAAAAAAGCCGAGTATTCAATTTCCCATTATTGGTTCAGAATCGGAATTTGGGAGGAGAGAAAGAAGAAAACAGAAAGCTACTCCTTAGTCTTCTGACTTTTTGGTATATGCTTGAGTACCTTCGCTTCGAGATAAAATATGATCTCTTCCGCAATATTTTTACTCTGGTCTCCTACTCTCTCTAATTTTCTGATTGTAGATAAAGTATACAATCCCTGTTCAATATTCTCAGGGTGGCTCCGGATATAATCAGTTATAGTTAGATTTGCGTGAAGATTGATCTCATCCAGCAATTCGTCCCTTTTAAAAATTCTTCGCGCGATGGAAGTATTTTCCTCCTCAAAAGATTTTAAAACATCGTCAACAAGGTCACAGGCCTCTTCAAACATCTCAATGATCCTGGAGCGTTCAAATAAGCGAGTATCGAACTCCTGCGTGTTGTTGACGATGAACTTTGCTATTCCGTCAGCAATATCTCCAATGCGTTCCAAATTATTATTGATCTTTAAAACTGCCAGTACAAAGCGCAGATCAATTGCTACCGGATTATATAATGCAAAGATATTCTCGCAATCGCGATCTATTTTTAATTCGAAAGAATTGACGCGTTTTTCTTAAAAAATAACTTCGCGCTCAATATCCTTATAATTACTAACAATGTATTCAAGGGGTTTTTTTAATTTAACGGAAACAAGCGACCACATTGAAATAAGTTCAGATTTCAATTGCTTTAATTCGGTCTCTAGATGGGTCATGCAAATATTTTGTTATTTATTAAATTACTAAAAATCTTATTAATCAGAATTTTTTTTTACCCAAACCTTCCTGTAATATAATTTTGAGTTCTCTCATTTTTAGGGTTTGTAAATAATTCCTTTGTCTGGTTGAACTCAACAAGATCACCCATATAGAAAAAAGCAGTGCTATCGCTCACCCGTCCCGCCTGCTGCATATTGTGCGTTACAATAATAATCGTAAACTCCTGTTTCAAATTATAGATCAGCTCTTCAATTTTTGCAGTTGATATCGGATCAAGCGCTGAAGTTGGTTCATCCATCAGTATAATAGAAGGCTGAACCGCCAGCGTACGCGCAATGCACAAACGTTGTTGTTGTCCGCCTGATAAAGCAAAAGCGGATTTTTTCAGATCATCTTTTACCTCATCCCACAAGGCCACATGTTTTAAAGACCGTACAACCGCTTCGTCAAGGACATTCTTGTCTTTAATCCCCTGGATCTTCAAACCATATACTACATTTTCGTATATCGATTTTGGAAAAGGATTTGGTTTCTGAAAAACCATGCCAACCTTCTTTCTTAAATCTTCAAGGCGGATGCGTTTATCATAAATATCTGTACCATCAATTGTAATACTTCCCGTTTTTCTAAATGTTTCAATAAAGTCGTTCATACGATTAAATAATCGAAGGAATGTGGACTTTCCACATCCGGAAGGACCAATGAATGCAGTTACTGAATTTGGTGTTATATCCATACTCACGTCTTTAATGACATGCGTGTCACCATAAAAAACATTTACTTTATCTGCCTTTAGCTTTGTCATTTTATATCAAATCAAATTACCAATTCACTTTCTTCTGCCACCTGTTTCTCAAATACACTGCGAAACCGTTCATAATAAAAGTAATAGCAAGCAACACAATAATAGCAGCCGCGGCGTTGATTACAAATCCTTTTTGCGGACGGGAAATCCAGTTGAAGATCTGGATCGGAAGAACAGTGTATTCATCTGCAGGAGTTGCCGGAACAAATTGCATGTACGCTACTGCGCCTACTACAATCAATGGAGCTGTTTCACCAATGGCGCGTGATAATGCGAGAATAACGCCGGTTACAATACCGCCGCTTGCAGCAGGTAAAACCTGGAGCCAGGTTGTTTGCCACTTAGTTGCGCCCAACGCATATGAGGCTGAACGCAATGATTGCGGAACAGCTTTTACAGCTTCACGCGTTGAAACGATAATAACAGGAAGTACCAGCAATGAGAGCGTGCATGCGCCGGCAAGCAGACTAATTCCCATTCCAAAAATTCTTCCAAACACTTCAAGTCCAAGTAAACCATAAATGATAGAGGGCACACCAGCCAGGTTGGTAATGTTTATCTCCAACAAGCTTGTAAGCTTATTTTTTTTACCATATTCTTCAAGGTAAACTCCAGCCGCAACGCCAACAGGAATTGCAATGATAGCTGTCAGCGCCATCATCCATAACGTACCAACAAGCGCAGGAAGAATTCCGGCTTTTTCAGGCTTGCGCGATGCAAGACTGCTTAAAAAATCCCAGTCAATTCTCGTTGCACCCTGGTAAATAATCTGGATCAGAAAAATTGCGAGAATTCCCAGTCCAAAAAAAGTACAACTCAATGCAAAATATTTGAATGCATTATCTTTAATTCTATTGAAATCCCGATTAATCATACTTCTCCTGGAATCTTTTTTTGATAAAATAACTCAGATTATTGAGCAAAAATGTAAATACGAACAATGTTATTCCTGCCGCAAAAATAGTTTGGTATTCCAGTGAACCGCGCGCAACATCACCCATGCTCACCTGCACTATATAAGTTGTTATCGTTTCAACTGATTCAGTTGGGTTGAACGTAAGTTTGGGTTGCTGACCGGCAGCAATTGCAACGATCATGGTTTCCCCTACTGCCCTTGAAATTGCCAGAATAACCGACACGATGATTCCGGAAGATGCAGCCGGTACAAGAACTTTAAATGATGTCTGAAAGCGGGTCGCTCCCATTCCATAAGATGCTTCGCGCAAACTTTTTGGCACAGCATACAACGCGTCTTCACTTAAAGATGAAATCAATGGAATGATCATTATTCCCATTACTATTCCGGGTGATAAAGCGTTGAACCCACCCATATCCGGAAAAAAAGATTGAAGAAAAGGTGTTACCACTGTAAGCGCGAAATAACCATATACAACTGTAGGAACAGCGGCGAGAATTTCAAGCGCCGGTTTAATGAATTGTCTGAACTTTTTGGGAGCATACTCGTTAAGGTAAACGGCGATTGATAAACCAAGAGGTAAAGCAACAACTATAGCGATAAGTGTTGTAAGCAATGTTCCTGACACCAATGGCAAAATGCCGAAATGTTTTTCTGAAAAAAGCGGCGTCCATTGAGTATCCGTAAAAAATTCTTTAAAAGAAACTTTACTAAAAAAGACCGCTGACTCGCTCACAAGGACCCAAATTATACCGATAGTAGTGAGTACGCCTATTGCGCCGCATAAAAACAACAGCCCTTCAATTATCTTCTCTTTCAAACGCATTTATATTCTTCTAATATCAATTACTGCAAAACACTGCTCCGTTAAATCGGAGCAGTGAAGCAAACAAAACACACGAACAGCTTTATTTGCCTGCGGCAAGCGTCTTAACAAACTCATTGAATTTCTGTTTTTCTGCTGCAATTTCTTCATCTGTCATAGAAACATATCCAACTTCCTTTGCAAGCGTTTTTGTGTTGTCCAGATAAAAATTTACAAAAGCCTGAACTTCATTACGGGCGCCCGCTTTATTGTTTACATAAATAAAAATTGGTCTGCCAAGGGGTGAGTAAGTTTTATTCTTAACGGTCTCTTCACTTGGAAGAATTGCTCCCTTGCCATTATCGTCTTTGCCGTCATCAACACCAATGAGTTTCAGCGTTTCCTTATTTTCTTCGTAATACGCTAAACCAAAATAACCCAACGCATATTTATCTGATTTAATTCCCTGTACTAAAATATTATCATCTTCACTTGCTGTATAATCACCACGACACGCTTTAGATTTACCATTAATCTCTTCAGTGAAATAATCGAAAGTTCCGCTTTCCACTCCAGGACCAAAAAGATGTATTTCTTCGTTAGGCCATGTTGGTCGTATCTGGTTCCATTTGGTAATTTTACCTTGCGCCTCAGGCGACCAAAGTTTTTTCAATTCTTCAACTGTAATATCATTGCACCAGGTATTTTCTTTTGATACCACAATGGCCAGTCCATCATAAGCAACTTTCAATTCCACATAATTGATACCATTTGCTTTGCAAACACTGTCTTCACTTCCCTTAATTGGCCGTGATGCGTCATTAATATCAATTTCTCCGCGACCGAATTTTTTAAATCCACCTCCGGTTCCGGACAGACCTGCTGTTACCCTAACGTCAGGAGCTGTGTTCTTAAACTCTTCCGCAACTGCTTCTGTAATGGGATATACTGTAGATGAACCATCGATTGTAATGTTACCAGATAGTGTCGAGGTTGAATCAGAATTATTTTTATCCCCTTCTTTTTTTCCTCCGCAGGATGCGAGCAGCAAACCTGTGATGCTTAAAGCATAAATAAATTTTGACATAGTTTCTGTTTTTTTTGAATTAGTATTTATTAAAAAGCCATTTCCACCTGAAAGCGCCATCTGTAAACCGGATCATCTGCAAGCTCTTCTTCTATATAAGAAAAATCCGTCTGAACTTTAAGACTGTGTTTCTTGATATATTTAGACAGACCCAATGTATATTCCTTATAAGCGCTTTCAGAATCCTTTTTTGATTTTAATGTCTGGTTTATTTTTGCGTCAGGGTTAACCATGGTATAACGCAGTGCTACTTCAAAATTCTTTTTAAACAAATAGCCACCCTGAACGTTAAATCCATCTCCTGTCTTAAAATAGTTTGTTGAATCTTTCAAAACCGGATCAGTAGCTTGTTTATTGATATACTCTGACGTTAGAGAAAAACCACGGTACTTAAACATAAAATCAAACATCATTGTGCTCAGATCTCTTGATTCATTAACAAACTTTCCGAGCTGACCTGCGTCCCTGACAGCATCATCATTGAAATTATAACCTGCTCCAATCGAAACCTTAGGCTTTTCTTCCCTTGCCATATCAGAATCAAAATAATCACCACCATCAGTAAAATTTCCAAATGGCAATAATTCAATTCTTCCGGTGTAATCAAATCCGCCAGTATCTGCCTTGGTAATATTTCTTCCCTGACCCATGCTCAAAGCACCAATCTCACGTACAACAAAATTTCCAATTTTAAAAGTGTGATGAAGCTGTATACCAAGGTCGCGGTCAATATTATACCTGTTGTTTAATTGAGACCGGTCAACAAACTGCAATGCCTGTGATGAAATAACACGCTCCCGGTTTCCTGGTAATTTTGTCTGGCCAAACCAGATTGAAAAATTCTTTGTCGCTTTAAACTTTATCACAGCATCGAGCACGATATTAGCGCCGGTTGAACCTTCACTAATGATTGAACCGTTATCACGATTACTT
Source organism: uncultured bacterium (assembly GCA_966211935.1). Classification (GTDB taxonomy): domain Bacteria; phylum Bacteroidota; class Bacteroidia; order B-17B0; family Aurantibacillaceae; genus AM-1111. Next base: position 6,027 of record CBIHPU010000180.1, read on the forward strand.
AAAGCCAACTCAGCTTTATAAACGATTTTTGGGGAAAATGCGAAACCGTCAAACTTTAAACGCGATCGCCTTATCATCATTTCTTTCTCAATCGGATCTTTAAAATCCGGCAAGGCTTCAGCAATTAACAGTGTTTGAAAACGAAACCCCATTTTAACAGTCAGTGAACTATCTTTCGCCATAAAATTAATTCCCTTTCCTAAACCGAGATTTAACGTCTGCGCATTCACTTTTACATTATTAATAATAACAAGTAAAATAATTATTGTAGCTATTCTTTTCATTGATTTTGTTTTTGACAAGACAAAACTACTTTTGCAATCTTATCCTGGTGAGTATTTATTGTTATGCTTGCGTTAAGCTTTTGTTTCAATGTTAAGTTTTTTGTAACATTCGAAATGCAACCTTAGAAGCATAACAAAATAAATGGCAGTGCATCAGCTCACTTTTTCAACTTTGACAGAATTATCAACGAGTTTATAGCCGACACCTTTAATAGTAGATATATGTTTGTCTCCAAGTTTCTCCCGCAATCTGCGTATATGTACATCAATTCTCCTGTCAGTCGAAGACACGTCTTGTCCCCAGATTTCATTCATAATTACTTCGCGTGTAAAAACTTTTCCAGGTTTTGTAGCAAGAAGGCTTAAAATTTTTAATTCAATTTTTGTTAGAATAATTTTCTTACCATTTCTGAATGCCACAAAATGCTCAAGGTCTACTTTAATTTCACCCGACCGAAGAACTTCAGGCTGGATAACGTTCTTACTAATTCTTTTCAGTAAATCCTTCAGCCTGAAAGCCATCACCCTCGGTTTCGTAGGTTTAAAAATATATTCATCTGCACCGTATGTGAACGCTGCAACCTGTGAATACTCTTCGGTTCTTCTTGTATGAAAAACTATCATTGTCCGAGACAAAGAGTTCTGATCCCTGATCTCACGCAACACCTCAATTCCATCCATGCCAGGCAACTCAATATCCAACAGGATCATATGCGGATTAAATTCACCCGCTTTGTTCACCACCTCTCTTCCATCATGTAAAACCAAAATATCGAATCCTTCGTCCGTGAGATACTTACTCAGATCTCC